>OMTP01000080.1 GCA_900313955.1 uncultured Lachnospiraceae bacterium
AGAGCGGCACGCTGGGGTTGAAGCAAGCAGAGAGTGAGGCGTGGACCCCAGCGAGGGGCGGAAAAGAGCGACACGCTGGGGTTGAAGCAGATAGGAGATAAGGGAAATGAAAATTGGTACGAAAGATTTTGATTTGAGTGAGAAGTGTTCCATCATGGGTATTCTCAATGTGACTCCGGATTCCTTCTCTGATGGAGGAAAATGGAACCACCTCGATACGGCGATCGCTCATGTCGGCGCAATGATTGAGGAGGGGGCAGCCATCATCGATATCGGAGGTGAGTCCACACGCCCGGGACACGTGCAGATCACGGATGAAGAAGAAATCAGCCGTGTTGTTCCGGCAATTCAGGCAGTCAAGGAGCGGTACGACGTTCCGGTATCGATTGATACATATAAATCCAAGGTGGCAAGAGCCGCGATCGAGGCCGGAGCTGATATGATCAATGACATCTGGGGCTTCAAATATGACCCCGAGATGGCAAAGCTTGCCGCAGAAACCGGCGTTGCCGTCTGCCTCATGCACAACAAAGACACGACGGAATATCTGGACTTCATGTCCGACATGGTGAGAGAGACTCTGGAGTGTGTAGAGATCGCCCATGCAGCAGGTGTTGCGGATGACAAGATCATCCTCGATCCGGGCTTTGGGTTTGGTAAGACGCCTGATCACAATCTCTCCCTCATGAAGCACCTGGATGACTTCTGTGCTCTTCCCTACCCGGTTCTTCTTGGTACCTCGCGCAAGTCTACCCTCGGCAAGGTCCTCGACCTGCCCGTTGATCAGCGCGTCGAGGCGACCCTTGCGACCACCGTTCTCGGAGTTCAGGCGGGATGTCGCATTTTCCGCGTCCATGATGTTAAAGCCAATTACCGGGCCATGAAGATGACCGAAGCTATTTGCATGGCCGAGTAAGTAGAATGGTTTCCGCTCTCGATGGATCCATATAATTGTTACAGTTCACACGTCGGCCAACAGGCGCCATGTGGAAAGCACTTCCGGAGTGGATCCTCCAGGGGATGTCCGCGGAGGAAGTGCTTTCCACATGGCACCCTGGCTGACCCGTGACCTGTAACCGGAGCAAAAAGGCCTTGCTCTGGAGCGCATTCGATTTTCGCCGCCTGCTTTTGCGGCGAAAATTACTAAACGACAGGGCAGGGCCTTTTTGCGGAGCGCCATAGTAACCCACCTGCGAACTGTAACCTATCATTTGAGGAGATCGAGAGTTTGGGGAGAGCTATTCACCCCGAATTGGAAAAAGGCGTAGAATATGTGGGGATGAGTGCCAACAGACTTGACATAAAAAGAAGAAAATGAACGAGAAGGGAGGGGATCCTCCCTAAAATGAATCTAAGAGCAAAATATGTGGGGGATCAGATTACATATGGATACGATCTTCATTGAAAAATTGGAAGTGTTTGCCCGCCACGGCGTCTATCCTGAAGAAAATAAACTCGGGCAGAAGTTTCTGGTGTCGGCCGAGCTCGCAGTAGACACGGAGGAGGCCGGGCACACGGACGACCTGACCAAGTCAGTCAACTACGGAGAGGTGGCCCATCGAATTACTCAGATTATGCAGGAAAATACCCACAAACTCATCGAGGCTGCTGCAGCAGATGTCTGTGAGAACCTGCTTCTTGAATTCCCCTTGATTCAGCAAATCCGTCTGAAAATAGAGAAGCCCTGGGCACCGGTTGGCCTTCCCCTTGCGTCTGTGGGTGTGGAGATCACCCGTGGCTGGCACACGGCCTACATAGCGCTTGGCTCCAACATGGGGGACAAGGAAGCTTATCTTCAGTTTGGCGTCGACAGCCTCAGCGCAACACAGGGATGCCAGGTGACAAAAGTCTCCTCGTTCCTCAGGACTGCCCCCTACGGCGGTGTCGAGCAGGACGATTTCCTGAACGGAGTCCTTGAGCTCAGAACCATCCTCTCGCCTACAGCCCTGCTTACTCGCCTGCATGAGATCGAAGCAGACGCCCACAGAGAAAGAAAGATTCACTGGGGACCGCGCACCCTCGATCTCGATATCATTTTCTATGATGACCTGATTCTCGATACCCCGGACCTCCACATCCCCCACATCGACATGGCCAATCGTGATTTCGTCCTTACACCCCTCGCAGAAATCGCGCCCTACATGCGTCACCCCATTTTCCACAAGACCGTGGACGAGATGAAGCGCGCGTTAAAGTGATCCTCATAACCGACACATTCCATTTTGGTGTTGGCCAACGTGTGAACTGTAACCCAATGTGTTACAGTTCACGGGTCAGCCAGGGAACCCTTTGGAAAGCATTTCCTTCGCGGCCACCCCTCAAAGGTCCACTCCGGAAATGCTTTCCAAAGGGCTCCCATTGGCTGACGAGTGAACAGTAACCCCAATGTAAAATTTATGAAAATGAATTATAAAAAAAGCTTGCTAAAGATGGATCCTTGTGGTAAGATATTTAAGCGTTGAGGCAATGAGCATTCACAGTTCGCTCAACTGCATAGAACCACAATGCGCGAGGTTCTTTTCTTTATGGCCCCGTGGTCAAGCGGTTAAGACATCGCCCTTTCACGGCGGTAACAGCAGTTCGAACCTGCTCGGGGTCACTTCAGTTTCATATGGCGACATGGCCAAGCGGTAAGGCACGGGTCTGCAAAACCCTTATCCCCAGTTCGATTCTGGGTGTCGCCTCTCAAAGATCAGGAAAATCCTGATCTTTTTTTGTGCCCTAAAACCGCTTAAAACCGCGTAAAATGGGCATTTTCCGGGATTTCTTCTTATCCGTCAGGCATATTTTCATGTCTGCTTTTCCAAAGTACAGGTGCTAAACATAGCCGGAGCAGCGTCTGCCACATATGGGGCACTTCTTCTCGTGCCACTTATCTGGGCGGGCTTTGATTCGAATGTGCTGTACCCCATCATCGTCTGCATAGAAGTTATGGGCGATTACAACAGTGCCCTAGACATTCATCAACTTTTTCAATACAGCATTAGCAGAAGTTATTTTGGTTTTCCTTTCAAAGTTAGGTTTGGTCGCTGATACTTTATAACAGGAACCAAGGTGACTTTTCAATATGCAATTTAAAAAATTTTGGTTCAATCATAAATCTTGTGGGATTTGGGATTCCTGATATATTCTTTATGGCTTTGGTCAATAATCTTTAAGAAGAAATATTCATCGTCTGGATATCCATATCCCTGGCGGCGAACCGTTTTGATCTTCTGATTAATTCCTTCAATTTTTCCAGAGGCAATCGGATGCTCGGCATGTGAAAGGATACCTGCATAATGATTCGTCAGAAGATTACTGAACCGTATGAAATGACTGTTCTCGGTGCCTGCGCATAATTCGACTATCGTGTTCATATATCCTGCCATCTGGGCAGTATTGTGGCTCTTATAGGCGGCATCCAGAAGGTCCTTGATAAGGTCGATGGTAAAGAAGAGCCTGTTCTCTCCCACGAGCTTCTGATACCGGTAGTACTGTCCACCCTTGCGAATAACCTCTTCGGTATTGAAAAGACTGGATTCTTTGGACAGGACTCGTTCCTTCTCAGCATCGATTTCCTTTTTTAGCAAGGTATCTCTGGAGGAGGTGAGGATGTATTTCGTCTTTTTCAGATCTTTGGCCGCCTCGACATTGCCTTCTTCGATAAGTCGGCGCTGTTCATCTTTGCGAACTGCACTTACAACCTTATCGTTGAAGTTCTTGACAATATGAAAGTGGTCATAAACGATCTGGAGGTGGGGACACTTTTCAATAAAGGCTTCCTCAAAATCAGAATTCATATCGCAGGCAACAGCGACGACATGGCTCATCCATTCATCTCCGATATAGTTGATGAAGTCATATACCACCTGCTTCTTCTTTCCTTCGGCAATCCACAGGATATGGCCGGTTTCCAGATCAATGATATGAGTGGCATAGTGGTATCCATCGTGCAGCTTGAATTCATCGATTGCCAGATAGCTGCAGAGGTGATCAGGCTTACGAAGCTCTTTGCCGTCAACCGTATACTTCTCCAGAAGTCTGGCCTTATCAATCGCCTTGACGGTGTTTTTGCCAAGACCGGTCAGCTCGGCAACTTCTTTATTAGTGAAACCATACGCAAGAAGATCACGGGTGTAGTTTTCCAGCGCTTTACTGATCTGATGGCTTTTTGCTTTACAGGGAATTTCCTGAAGCATAGTTTTGCCACAGTCAGGGCAGTAGTACTGTGTTCTTTCAACCTCTACCTGCATAAGAGCCTCTCCTACGGGCAGGTGGCGGATTATAGTTTTCATGTGCCGGTTGACATGCATTCTCTTGCCGCAGGAAACGCATGTGCAGCCGCTGCCATCGTTAATAAGCCTTGCATACACAAGATAGACCATACGTCCTGATAAAGAGGTATGAGTGTCTGTCGTAGAACAATGCAATCCTTCAAGCGATGAGGGGATAGAGATGTATTCGCTGGGGTCAGCTGAAAATGCCAGTTGTCCATTCGTCTCGGTTTGTATATAATTATTCATGAGGGTCTCTCCTGTGATTGATTTGTACATCCCGTCAAGAATG
>OMTP01000187.1 GCA_900313955.1 uncultured Lachnospiraceae bacterium
GCAGGCGGCGAAAATCGAATGCGCTCCGGAAGAAGGCCTTTGTGCTCCGCGCCGGCGTGCCCCGTGAACTGTAACATACTAAGTTTACAGTTCAGGAATAAAGGGGGGACATAAGATGACGTTACAGCAGCTGAGATATGCGGAGACGATTGCGGAGAGAGGATCCATGAACGAGGCCGCAAAAGCCCTCTTCATCTCCCAACCCTCCCTGTCCGAGGCGATCCGGGTGCTGGAGAAAGAAGTGGGGATCATGATCTTCAATCGGTCGTCAAGGGGCGTGACGCTCACGGTCGAAGGAGAAGAATTCATGGGCTATGCCCGTCAGATTCTCAATCAGGTGGATCTCCTGGAAGACCGCTACACGGACACCTCAAGTATCAAAAAGCATTTCGGCGTCTCCTGCCAGCACTACTCCTTCGCCGTCAAGGCTTTTACAGCCCTGGTCAGGAGCCGCGACACGCAGACATATGAATTTGCTATCCGGGAGACCAGAACTTACGACGTCATCAACGACGTCTACACGGGTAAGAGCGAGATCGGCATTTTATATCTGAACGACTTCAACCGCAAGATTATGGAGAAACTCTTCCACGAGAAAAAGCTGGAGTGGGTTCACCTCTTCAACTGCGGCGGCTACGTCTATCTCTGGCGCGGCCATCCGCTCTCAGGCAAGAAGACGATCCGTCTCACTGAGCTGGACCCCTACCCCTGCCTCTCCTTTGAGCAGGGCGAAAACAACTCCTTTTACTTTGCGGAAGAGATTCTGAGCACCCACGAATATAAGAAGACCATCAAAGCCTGCGACCGCGCCACCCTCCTGAATCTCATGGAAGGTCTGAACGCCTACACTCTCTGCTGCGGTATCGTCTGTGAGGAAATGAACGGCGGCGACTACATTGCCGTCCCCCTCGACGAGGACGTCACCATGGAGATGGGCTATGTCAAAAAGTCCGGCATCCCCCTCTCCGACCTCGGCTCCACCTACATCTCCCTCCTCAAAGCCCTCCCCGAAGTCGAGGAGCGCTCCCGCTGAGTCCATGGAGACGTAACGCCTGCCTTCATCGGGAAGTGAGGGCAGGCGCTACGTCCCCATGCCAGCGCACGTTCTGCATGTAATCCCAAGTCTCTCCCATGATCTTGTCGAGGTTTTTGAGGTCGACGAGGATGTCGCCTGTCTCGATGGAGTGGTTGGCATTCTCGGTGACGTAGCAGGGGACGTGTTTTTCGCGGCACTTGTCCACGACCAGGCGGTAGTCCACCCACTGGTCTTTCGTCCCTGTGAAGGCGATTCCGCTTTTTTCTTTCATGTAGGAAAATGTCCCCTCGACGGGGGTGTAGTAGATGTGATGGGCATCAAGACCGTGCACATCCGCGTACCGGGCCGCTGCCGCGGTTCCTATGCTCTTGGAAATGAAAATGAGGCTTTCGTATGCTTCCCACGAAACGCCTTTAAGGATCTCTTCCGTCTGGTCAAAAGCATGCTGAAAGGCCGCCTCCATGCGGTCTGCATTTTCACGGAGATCCTTCTTGGCGGAAAAGCCGCCATAGGGCACCTCGATGACCTCGAAGCCGAGTTGACGGGCCATTTTCCTGGAATAATATAAAAGGGGCTTATCGGTGTGGTAGCCGATGCCCGGAAAGACGACTGCCAGTTTCATATGGTATCCCTCCCGAAAATCGTGTATACTGAAACAAACTACTCTAAACGGGTGCCTGAAACGGGCGCCAGGGAAAGGAGATTTGCATGTCAGGTTTAACAGGTCTTCAGACCTTCTTTATGATCGGCGTGGCCGTCGGCGCTGTCGGCGTATGCGTGGGCATGATCCTGCTCTTCTGGGCGCTCATCCGGCCTCAGTCGTCGATCACCACACAGAAAGCAGGCAAAGTGATCATGTACGCACTGCTCGTTGTCTTTGCCTGCTACACCGTGCTCATTGTCACGGCTCATTCATGAGGAAGCGGTCAATGATCTCGGCGACGCCGGCGTGGTCGCAGTCGCGCTCTGTGATGTAGTCGGCCGCTGACTTGCAGGCGTCTGTCGCATTAGCCATGGCGCAGCCGACGCCGGCGGCGCGCAGCATGGGAATGTCATTTTCAGAGTCGCCGGCGCTCACGGAATCCTCAATCGGCACATGCATGTGGTCGCAGAACCACTCGACAGCCCGACCCTTGGAGACGCCGTGCTTCACGCACTCGAGATACCAGGCATTGGAGAAGAAGACATCGATGTCTCCTTCTCCTTTTTTTGCCAGAATCCCCCTCAGCTTTTCAATCTTCTCACGATCATGAAGATCGATGCACAGGCATTTGACCGGCTCCTCGGAGAGAGAATCCGGCAGATCCGGCACAAGACGCGTCGCCGTGTAGAGGCGGCTCGTGTAGAACTTCGTCTCCTCGTCCATTTCCCTCACGAGGAGCGTATCATCTGAGGCATACGTCTGGGCGTGAATGCCGAGAGCATCCGCCTCTGCGAAAATCATTTTCACCGTAGCAAGAGGAATCGTCTGGCGGATCAGAGCCTTCTTCGCGAAGCAGTCGTAGATGATGCCGCCGTTGTAGGCGATGGCATAACCGCCCTCTTTCCTGAGTCCCAGTCTCTCCACAACGGGAAGAACGGACATGAGGGAACGGCCGCTCGTGATGACCACCTTGTGGCCCGCGTCCACGGCCCGCTCAATTGCTTTCTGATTCTCCTCTGGGATGTTCTTCTCCCGGTCAAGCAGGGTGTCATCAATATCCAAAAATAATATCTTCAATGGTTTTCCTCCCAGGCCTCAAAATGATCCACAAATGCCTTGGTGTTCCTGTAGACGTCTCCCTTGTAGACGGCAGATCCGGCGACGATGACGTTGGCTCCCGCCTCAAGGACCACGTCGACATTGTCCAGCTTGATGCCGCCGTCCACTTCAATGTCTGTATCAAGGCCGTAGTCGTCAAACATCATGCGGGCCCGGCGGATCTTGTCCGTCGATGTCGGAATGTAGGACTGGCCTCCAAAGCCCGGCTCCACGGTCATGATGAGAAGCATGTCAATTCTCTGCACATAGGGGAGGATGGCTTCGACCGGCGTGCCTGGCTTGATGGCCAGTCCCACCTTGCAGCCGTGCTCATGGATGCGGGCAATCAGAGCGCCCGGATCGTTCACAGCCTCCAGATGGAAGGTAATTCCATCCGCTCCGGCGTCTGCCATGTGGTGAATAAAATGATCCGGGTTGTTGACCATAAGGTGCACATCAAAGAACTGATTTGTTGCCTTTCGTATGGACTTGACGACGGGTTCCCCGAAGGAAACCTGAGGGACGAAATTCCCGTCCATGACGTCAATGTGGGCGTAGGGAGCCCTGGCTCTCTCCGTCTCTTTCATCTGTGCTCCAAGTTCCGTGAAATCTGCCGACAGGATCGACGGCGCAAATTTAATCTTCATGTGTGGTTGTATCCCTCCAACTTATGTTTCATCCTTGCCCTCATTCTATCATTTCCCACTGTAAAAGCAATGCCATGATGCCCTTTTACGGCTCGAGCAGCTGCAGCAGCTCCTCGTCGCTGAGGCTCATGATCGATTCGTTTGTGCCCTCAAGGATGGCGTCGGCCAGATCCTTCTTGGACTCCTGCATCTCGAGGATCTTCTCCTCGATCGTGTGCTTTAAGATAATTCTGTAGACCGTCACCTGCCGCGTCTGGCCGATGCGGTGGGCGCGGTCCGTCGCCTGGTTCTGGGCCGCCAGATTCCACCAGGGATCGTAGTGAATGACAACGTCCGCTCCGGTCAGGTTGAGCCCTGTGCCGCCCGCCTTGAGGGAAATGAGAAAAACCGGCACATCCCCTTCGTTGAACTCGCGCACAAGCGCTACCCTCTTCTCCTTGGACGTCTCTCCCGTGATCTTGTAGCAGGAAATGCCCTCTCGCGCAAGGTCCTCCTCGAGGATGGCCAGCATGGATGTGAACTGAGAGAAGACCAGCATGCGGTGGCCGCCGTCAATGGCGCTCTTTATGAGGTCCATGCAGGCGGTCCTCTTGGAGCTCTCGCCATCATAGTCCTCGAAGATAAGCGACGGATCACAGCAGACCTGGCGGATTCTCATAAGCTCGGCCAGAATGCGGATCTTGTCCCTGCCGGTCGTGCCCTGCGCCTCGGAGTCCTCGATCATTCCCCTGATGCGGACGACCTCGGCGTCGTAGAGCTTCTGCTGCTCGCCCTCGATGCGGGCGTAGCGGACCTCCTCCAGCTTGGCTGGCAGATCCTTCAGGACATCTGCCTTCTTTCTGCGCAGGATAAAGGGGCCCGTCATACCCCTCAGCTTCTCCGTGGCCTCTGCGTCCTTGTGCTTGGCAATCGGTGTCTCGAACTTCTGGCGGAATTCCTCCAGAGAGAAGAGAAGACCGGGCATGAGGAAGTCGAAGATGCTCCAGAGCTCCGACAGGCGGTTCTCGATCGGCGTTCCGGTCAGGGCGAAGCGGTGCGACGCCTTGACCGCCTTGACGGCCTTGGTCTGAGCCGCCCCCGGATTCTTGATGTACTGGGCCTCATCGATAACGCAGATATTGAAGAGGAGATCCCTGTAGAGGGCAATGTCGCGCTTTAAGAGATCATAGGAAGTGATGAGCACCTGCACGCCTTCGAGATTGCTCAGAATCTTCTTGCGCGCCGGCAGATTCCCAGCGACCGGCACGGCATTGAGAGATGGCGCAAAGCGGCTGAACTCCTCCGCCCAGTTGTAGACGAGAGAGGCCGGGCAGACGACCAGGTTGATGGACGCTTTCATCTCCTCTTCGGAGAGAATCACTGAGATCATCTGCAGCGTCTTGCCGAGCCCCATTTCATCGGCCAGGATGCCCCCGAACCCGGCCTGATGCAGGGTCTTCAGCCACTGAAAACCGTACTGCTGGTAGGGCCGCATGACGCCTGTCAGAGATTCCGGCACATCGAAGTCGGAGTCCGCGATAGATCTGAAATTGCGGATGAGAGCCTTATACGTATGATCCCTCCTGCCGGCCAGCTCGTCGTGGCGCTCCAGCATGGCATTGAGGTAGAGGGCCCTGTAGAGAGGGATCTGCGTCTTTCCCGCAAGGACATCCTTTGGGGTCAGGTCCAGATCATCGAGAAACTGCTGCATCTCCTCGAGATCCGACTCCTCCGTGAGGTCGATAAAATCCCCGCTCCTCAGGCGGTAGTACTTCTTCTTGAGCCGATAGTTCTTGATGATCTCCGCAAGTTCTGCTGCGGAGATATCCGCCGATGTGATGGACAGATCCAGCAGATCCACATCGCTTTTGATATTGATGGAGATATGGGGCATGGACCGGATCTGATGCTTCTTAAAGGCGTCCGTGCCGCGGACCTCCCCGTATCTCTCCAGGCGGCCGACACCGTCCCTCAGGAAATCAAAGAGATCCGTCTCATCGATGTTCCTCACAAAGAGCCTGTGCGCCCCTTCATAGTTGGGGAAGATGTCCATGACTTCCTCGCGCACCCGCATTTCCTGCGCCGTGTCGCGGTAGGCATCCGGCCTGCTCGCCGTCTGCTTCCTCATGAGCGTGTATTTTGCATCGCCATAGGCGACCTTAATCTGGCAGGAGAGGATCCCCTCCTGTTCATTTTCATCGAGAAGAAATGTGAATTTGGGTTCCGGCGGAAGTTCACGCGCGGCCTCCTCTTCGCAGGTGTCCTCGACATCGACCCAGCGGCTCTCTGTGAGTCCAGGCAGAACGCGGTAGTAAAACTCCGGCAGACGCTCCTTGCCCACCATGAAGGCAAATCCTCCGTCCGCATACGATACGCCGCGGAAGGGGCGCAGAACTTTCTGCTCCTCAGGGGAAATGCGGGAGAGGCTGGTTCCAGTGATGGCGTACAAGTGGGACGTCCCCTCCAAAATGCGGGGAATTTCGCCCGAAACGCGGATGCCGGTAAATGTCCCCCGGATATCTGAGAGCCTCTGTGTCCGAAGGGAGATGTGCATATCCCGGTGGCCGACCGCCAGGTCGCTCTTCTTCCTCTCGACTTTGTCGTTGAACTCGCAGCTTCTCCCCTCCATCTGATCGTAGAAAGAATCCAGAAGCTCTCCCTTCAGCTCCTCCTGATAGTTCACCTTCATTTCCGGGACGGTGCCATATCTGTCCATGTACTTGTTATTGACATCCTGGAATGTACCCACCCGCTTCTCAATGAGACTGTAGATGTCGCGACTCTCCTCGGTAAAATCTACGGCGGCAAAGTCCACGGACGTCTTTTTTGTGAGCTCAAGGATCTTGCGGCCCCGCACAGCGTCGACAAGATCCGCTATATTTCTCACAATAAGAGGCTTTGTGCCTGTGGCGCCCAGTCTGTAGGACAGGCGGACATCACCCACATCATCAAGCGAAATGCAGGGGCGCAGTTCCAGCACCTTAGGGCGGACCTCTTTTTCAGCTTCCTTCTCCTCTTTTTTGTGCAGAAACTCCTCATCCTCCATGTTGGTGAGGAAGACCCTGGCCGTCGCATCGGTCTCATCTGTGAGGTCCGAACTGTCAACATACTGCATCGTCTCAAGAAGAGCCATGAGCTCGTAGTGGTTGAGGGGAAGATTTCTGACCTCCATGTGATCGCTGTAGTAATTCCCGCCCGAATCGGCAAGAACTTCCCCCCTTTTAAACGGTTCCCTGAGGAGAATCTCCCCGTAATAGACAGCCTTGTCCTCGCTGTAGTAATAGGCGTAGGGGTTTCTCATCCCCGCATAGAATGTCGTTCGAAGCTCTGAGAAGCTGTCCCCGTCAAGTCTCCCGACGACCCTGCCGGCCTGCAGCTTTTCCGAGTAAACAATCTGAAAGGAGAGCGATTTGTTGCCACTTTCCGGGTCGGTGGTGATCTCGAGCTTCTCGATCGTCGTCTTCGCGCTCCTTGTGTTTTCTTCATACTCCTTCCAGCGCTCCACAAAGTAAGGTGTCGTCTCCATATCTGCGAGCGCTTTCTCGAAATCAAAGTAGACGTACCCCGTCTCCGCCGCAGCATGGGGCTTGTGCCTGCCCAGTTCCTCTGCGGCGTGGATGCGCTGCGTCCCCTGCTGTTTTGCCAGAATGGCCCTGCGCCTTGTCTCCTCCTTCACTTCGCTTAAGAGGTCCCTCTTCCACTTTTTGCTCTCGTCCTTCGGGGAATAATACCCGTTATATCGGCTCATCGCTTACGCTCCTCCTTGAAAATGCAACACGCGCTCAAAGTACAAGCATTATAGCATATCACTGAGGAAAATGGGGGATGCATGGTCTTTTCGCTTTTTGCACAATTTTATATCATCATTTTTGTGAACTTTGACAGTTGAAAACTCGGGCACAATGCCGTATACTCGGATCATTCCCCAATTCCTTTTGTCGGACGCTTATGACCGTTCAGGTCGGTCGACTGGTGAGTTCTTTTCAAACGTTCGCCTTTTTGCGACGACCTCCTGAACAGTTACTGACTCCGGAGTTTTCACGAAAGGAGGTGCCTTTGCTTCATGCGATCCTCTTCTGGGGAGCCTTTCAGAAGGGCTGTCTCCTGGCCCTGACGACCCTTGCCGCCTTCTTTGACCTGAAGAAGCGCAGGATCCCCAATTTCCTCATTCTTGCAGGGCTGATTGCCGGCCTCGTTCTGCACCTGAGTGTGGTTCCTTATGCAGGAGCCGCGCCGCTCATCGACATGATCGTCGGCATGCTCATCCCCCTTGTCCCCGGTTTTCTCCTTTTCTGTTTTCATACGGCAGGGGCCGGTGACATCAAACTCCTCATGGCTGTCGGTGCCCTTCTGGGACGGGCATCCATCGGGCATTTTACCTGGATCTGCCTTCTCGTCGCAGCCCTCTTCTCCCTCTTTGTCATAGCAGAAAGTAAAAACGGAAGGCAGTGTTTTTCCGCCTTCGGCAGATGGGTGCGCACCTGCCTCATCACGCGCTCCCTCATTTCCTATCCCATTCACACCTCTCTCACCTTTCCTTTTGCCGTTCCTGTTTTCATCACATCCGTGCTCTACTGCGCGGGAATCCTTGCGAGGTGAATTTTCATGACCAAAAAGATACTTGCTGTCCTCGACCCGGACGAGGCATACGTCACCCGTTTTATGGAATACGGAAACCGGATGTCCGACCTCCCCTTCACCATCCGCGCCTTCACGAATCCCGACGCCCTCATGAAATTTCTGGCATCCCACTCCGTGGAGGTGCTGCTCCTGTCTGATCTCATCCACCTGACGGATACTCCCCAAGTACGTCTGACTGTGCGCCTCTCAGAGTCCCGCCCTGCGCAGAATCTGCAAAAACCTGCCCTCCGTGAGGAAAATGCGGCGCCAAAGGTTCCGGATCCACCGGTCATCTTCAAATATCAGGCCTCTTCTCTGGTCCTGAAAAAACTGGTCGAGGTCTACGAAAATGAGACCGGCATCCGGGTGGAGACGGCCGAGAGCCCTGTGAGCGAAATTCTCGGCATCTTTTCGCCCCTGGGAAGATGCGGAAAGACAACCTTTGCCCTGACTCTGGGGGAATGTCTGGCCATGAAGAAGCCCACCCTGCTCATCAACCTTGAACCCTGCTCCGGCTGGAAGGAGCTCTTTCACGACGTCTGGGACCGGGACATCTCCGAGGGCATCTGCGCCATCCGATCGGGCGAGTCACCTTCCGCTGCTTCTCTGGCCGACGTCATAAGAAAGATCGGGGACCTCTCCTACCTGCCCCCTTTCACTTATGCTCCTGATCTTTTCAGCGTGACCATGGAGGAGTGGTCTGTCCTCTTTCGCGATATCGCCATGCAGATGGCCTATGAGGCCATTGTGATCGATTTTGACTCCATCCCCTGGATTCATCCGGGCGTCCTCTCCCTCTGCCGGCACGTCTACATGCCGGTCCTGAAGGATCCGACATCGGGGGCCAAGCTGAAGGAGATGAATGCAAGGTTCTCCGCCCTTTCCAAAGAAGAGAATCTTCCCGCCGCGACGCCGGTCTCTGTTCTGGACCAGACCATTCCCGACTTCTCCGAGAGGCGCGCCGAGCTCCTTCCCTACAGCGGTCTTGGGGCCTATGTCCGCAAGATCATCGCCAGGGATAAACTATGATTTTCACGCATCCATGAAGAGAGGTGAGGCAGATGGATACGTCATCCTGGGATTCCCTCTTCGGACAGATGAGGGAGGAACTCATGGACCGCCTCGAATCCATGGGCAACATTTCCGATGAGGAGGTAAAAGGACTCATTGATGCCATGCTGCTCTCCCGCAGCAGCCGCCTTCCCATCAACACCAGAGTCCGTCTCAGAAAAGAGCTGTTCAGCTCCGTGCGCCGTCTGGATGTCCTGCAGGAGCTGATCGATGACCGCGACATCACGGAGATCATGGTCAATGGGCCGGATAAGATCTTCTACGAAAAAGCAGGAAAAACCGTGCTTTGGGACAGAAAGTTCGCCTCCGAGGAAAAACTTCTCGATGTCATTTCTGAAATCGTCGGCCGCTGCAACAGAGTCGTCAATGAGCGCTCTCCCATCGTCGACGCCCGTCTCATGGACGGCAGCCGTGTCAATGCCGTCATTTCTCCCGCGGCCTTAAACGGACCCATTCTGACAATCAGAAAGTTCCCGGACAAACCATTTACCATGGACACCCTGATCCGGTGCGGGACAATCACTGAGGAAGCCGCTCATTTTCTTCAGAAGATGGTCGCCGCCGGCTACTCGATTGTCATCGGAGGCGGCACCTCCGCGGGAAAGACCACCTTTCTCAACGCCCTCTCCAGCTTTATCCCAGTCGAAGAGCGCATCATCACAATTGAGGACAATGCCGAGCTGCAGATTCAGGGCATCAGCAATCTTGTCCGCCTTGAGAGCAAGAAAGCCAACATGGAGGGTGCCACGGAGATCACCATCCGCGACCTCATCAAGTCCGCCCTCCGTATGCGGCCGGACCGCATCATCGTGGGCGAGGTCCGCGGCGGCGAGGCGGTTGATATGCTGCAGGCCTTCAACACAGGCCACGACGGCAGCCTCTGCACCCTGCACGCAAACTCGACCATGGACATGGTCTCCCGCCTCGAGATGATGGTTTTAATGGCCTTCCCCTTGCCGATCCCGGCCATCCGAAGGCAGATTGCCTCGGGCGTCGACCTCATGATCCATCTGGGCCGCCTGTGCGACAGAAGCCGCCGGGTCCTGGAAATCGCGGAAGTGGACGGAATGAACGGCGAAGACGTCGCCATGCATCCCATTTTCACCTTCAGCGACGACGAGGAGCGCCTGATCAAAACGGGCGACCTCAAAAACACCCGAAAAATGAGGAGGAAAGGCCTATGAAGAAGAAATCTTCGGAACGCCGCATCAACTACAGCACCTGGACATGGACGAAAGGGGAGCTCTTCACCGCGATTTTGTCCGGCGCGGGTCTTGTCTCCCTGATCGACTGGCTTTTCTACCGGAGCCTTGTTCTTCTCCCCTTCCTCTCCCCCTTTGTCCTTGTCTGGGTCCGCCTGATCAGAAAGGACAAAATTGCCCGGCGCAAGGAGCAGTTGAATGCCGACTTCCAGGTCGCCCTCCACTCCCTCGCCATGTCCCTCAAGGCCGGCTATTCTGTAGAAAATGCTTTTCCCCAGGCGGCTCAGGATCTGCGCATGCTGGTCGGTGAAAATGCTCCTATGTACCTGGAGTTCCGCTGGATCACCTCCCAGATCTCCATTCGGGTTCCCCCCGACACCCTCGTCTCGGACTTTGCCGTCCGCTCCGGCGTCGAGGATATTGAAAATTTCGCTGAAGTCTTTGCCTGCGCCCGCAAGAGCGGCGGCAACCTGGCGGCTGTCCTGCAGAACACGGCCGACGTCATTGAGAGCAAGATCGAGACAGAGAAAGCCATCGCCTCCACCCTGGCCTCCAGGCAGTTTGAGCAGCGCATTATGAGCGTCATGCCCGCAGGCATCATCCTCTACATGCGCCTTGCTTCCCCCGGTTACCTCGACTGCCTCTACGGCAATGCTTTCGGTGTCATCATCATGACTCTCTGTCTCACCGTCTACATCCTGGCCATCCTGTGGAGTCAACGCCTGGTGCACATCGAAATCTGAGGAAAGAAGGGTGATTCTCTTATGAAATATCAGCTCTACCTGATCGGCCTCATCGCCTTTGCCGTCCTCTTTCTCCTTTCCCGCGGCACCTTCGCATCTTCCGCCCACTTCCTGTCAAAAAAGATTCCCCATCTGTCCGAGCTCACCAGTGAAACTATGCTGAAAAATGCGCTCATGCTTCTCTTTGTCTTTCATCTTCTGGGACTTCTGGCCGCCTATGCGAGTGCAAATGGAGACACTGCCTCCGCCGGCTACATCGTCCGCAACGAGCACGGCATGGGTGAGAGCTCTAAGACCCTGATCATGGAAAAAGACGGGAAGGAAGAGCCGGTGCGCGTCAGACTTCCCGAGCGGGAGCTGAGTGAAAAAGAGACAAAACACGATCTGAAGGAGGCCTCCGACCGGCTGCCTTCCCTTGTCCTCGGAGGCATGCCCGCCTCCCACGTCGACGGGGATCTCAATTTTCCCGAGAGCATCGACGACCTCTACGCAGAGATCACTTATATGACAAGTGACCCGGATCTTGTGGACTGGAACGGCGCTCTGGGAGAAAGCATTCCCAAAGAGGGCGCGTCCGTCATCATTACCGCCAAAATCACTGTCGGCGATGCCTCCAGAGAAAAAGAACTTGCCCTGACTGTCTTTCCGGAAAAACTCTCGCGGGCGGGTACGCTTGCCAAAACTGTCAACTCCTGGATCAGCGCCAACAACGATGAGACCAGAAGCCGCGTCAGCCTTCCCTCCACTCTGGATGGGGAAGACGTCTCCTGGTCACAGAAATCTGACAACCGGGGTCCCTGGATTCTGACCCTGGGCTGGCTCTCTTTCAGTCTTCTCCTCTACTCAGAACACGAGAAGCACAAAAAAGAGCAGGCAGATGTCAACCGCCTGCTTCTCATCGACTACCCCTATATCGTCAGCCGTTTCTCTCTTCTCCTCGAGGCCGGGCTCTCCCTCAAGCGGGCGCTGGGGCAGATCACAAAGCGCTACCTGAAAAGCCTGAGGTCCGGAGGCGAGAAACGTCCCGGCTTTGAGCTTCTCATAAAGGCCCAGGAAGCCATGAGTCACGGCGAGTCCGAGCTCGCCGCCTACAGAGAGATCGGCCGAGCCACGGATCTCATGGAATACAAGAACTTCTCCAACCTCCTCGTCCAGAACCTGACTCTGGGCGGCCGCGAAATGCTGGTCCTCATGCGCAAAGAAGCCGACCGCTCCCTTATGGACAGGAGAGCCCGCGCCGGCGTCCTGGGAGATGAAGCCGGAACCAAGCTGCTCTTCCCAATGATGCTTCTTCTCGGCGTCGTCATGGCCATTCTCATGGTGCCGGCTATGCTATCCTTTGGCGTGTGACAGGACCAAAAGGGACGGTTCCGATGGTTCCATCTGAAGGGGGATCGTCAGAACCGTCCCTTTTCGTCCAGACCCTTACCTTTTTCTGTTTTTCTTTGTGTTCGACTGCGAAGCCGCTTTGTCGCTCTTGCGATGGGCTTCCCCCTTCATCTTCACGCACTCGGCCTCTGCTTTCTCTTTCAGCTTCGCAGCTTCCGCTGCCGCCTCCTCTTTTCTCTTCGCGCACTCGGCCTCTGTCTCCTCCCTCATGGTTTTACAGGATGCCTCTGCTTCCTCTTTTCGCTTCTCGCATGCAGCCTCAGTCTCTTCTTTCATTTTCCTGCAGGCTTCTTCGGTCTCTTCTTTTCTCTTCGCGCACTCAGTCTCCGTCTCTTCCTTCATGGCCCGGATATTTTCCAGATACTGATCGGCTGTCTCCTGCGCCTTTTCGTAGACTTTGTTGACGGAGAGCGCAGCCTCGGCCAGACTGCCCGCCTTGTCGATTCTGATTTTGCGGTCCTTAAGCTCAGCGCGGGCTTCCGTCAGCTCCTTCTCGAGCTGCTCTCTCTCCTGACTCTCCATGACCAGAAGCTCAAGGAGCTGAGCCCGGGTCAGCCTCCTCATCCCCTCCCGTTCATCTTCCGATACGGTGGATGCAGCATTTTCTTCAGTCTCCGGATTGCCGGCCTCGACCTTATCCTTCTTGATCGCCTTTGTCAGATTTTTCCATGAAACTGCCATTTTTCCCTCCATCACTTTTTTCTGCTGCAGGAAACCAGGTAAGCGCGCCCCATGGATTTCTCACAGAAAAGATTTAAATCTGTCGGATTCATCTGGGACTCCTCGATGGTGCCCGATGTCTCGACGGTAAACGCAGTCGTCGTTCCATAGACATCCGTAAAAAGGATTTCATCTCCCACGGCGACATTCTCAAGTTCCTTAAACATGCCGTCTTCGTCAGCACCCATAATGGTGCAGGAACCACCCGACGGCGTCCCGGAAATAAGGCAGGGCAGAACCTTGCCTGTCCCGCCGATATCTTCGACGACCCAGCTCATATCCCTGCCCTTAACCCGAAGGAGACCGACGCAGGAGTGACCGTCGAGCTCCAGAGTTGCAAGAGACGTCTCTGCCGGCTCCGAATCGGTATCCTCCTCAGCCGCCTGTGTTGCGCTTTCGACGTCAGCAAAAGGCACTCTCTCCCTGAAAGCCTTCTCGATCTCCGACGCCGAAGATCCGCTCTCCCGGCTCCCCACCTGTATTCTGATAAAAAAGCCAAGGGCGACACAGACGGCCACCACTCCGAGCAGGATAATGATGCCCGACGCGCTGATCTTCCTTTTCTTTTCTTTCTTATCTGATTTCATAAGATTTTCCCCTGTTCCCAACAATTTCTTCCTTATAATGAAATAGTATAGCTTTTTTCCCTGCATCTGTCCACGCGCCCGTGGTCACATGGAGAGGAAAATATCAATTTTTCTTCTTGTCAAAGTGACGAAATTAATCTGAACCTCTTGCAACTTGTCTGAAGAAATAGTAAACTCAAGATACCAGAGTAGCGGTTTTTGTCGGCATGAACGAGGGCAAAATCTATGATGAATATCTTTAAAAAGAAAGTAAGCAAAAAAGTTTCCGCAATTGTGATCTCCATAGCCTGTATCGGAGCACTTTCTGCCGAAGGCATTATGGTAGGCGCAGCGGATAAAGAATTCGAGGAGATCTTTGCGGAGTCCTCGACGGAATACGCCAGCGGCGGAGCTGCAGATACCACCTCCATCGCAACGGGCGCTGTATCTGAGGACGAGGCGGCAGCCTACATCCGCGGTCAGCTCATGTCCAGAAGTCAGGAGATTCACGTCACCTTCAAGGCGGATGACGATTTTAAGGCCGTGGCCAGCAGAGCTGATGTTGACGCTCAGACGCAGGCAGGTGCAGACACTCTGTATGAAGTTCTGGGAAATAAAGTCTATGCCTATAGTGGCGAGAGCGGCACTGGCGATGAATTGAGAAATGTCATTGATTCGTGCGAGAATAAGACCATCAACCTGGAAGCCCAGGGCGATGACCTCTATGCCGAGATAGATATGCCTGATATCCAGTACAGAACAACGACGGAACAGGATATCGAATACAGTGCAAAGCTGAATCAGGTACTCCCCACACTGCAGCTCGAGCAGATGACCGACTACAACAAGGTCAAGACCATCTACGAATATATTACCTCCCATGTCACCTACGACAAGGCTCATGAAAATGATGAGAGCTATGCGCTTCAGTACACAGGCTACGGTGCTTTATGCAAGGGGACTGCCGTATGTGAAGGCTATGCTTCTCTCTTCTACCGCATGTGCACGATGAAGGGGCTCGACTGCCGCATCATCTTTGGCAAGGCGGATACAACCGAGGGCAAGGAAGCTCATGCATGGAATCTGGTTCGTGTTGACGGCAGGTATTATTACTGTGATGCTACATGGGACGCCGGCTCCACGGATGACAATTTCGACTGGTTCCTCATCGGATCCAATCACTTCACAGGCCACGAGCCTGATGCGAATTCGGCGTCCTTCCTCAGCCAGTACCCGATCTCCACAACGGATGACCCTGAAGTTCAGGTGGGTACAGCCACAGAGAGCGGAACAACCGGTCTCTCCGAGGGCCAGACAACAGCAGGCAGCTTCACCGACGTCAAGGCCAACGCCTACTACGCAGCATCCGTCGACTGGGCCGTCAGCCGCGGCATCACAAGCGGCAAGACAGCAACAACCTTCGGTACCAATGACACCTGCACAAGGGGCCAGCTGGTCACCTTCCTCTACAGATTAAACGGAAGCCCGGCAGTCGACGGAACCAGCGAATTTGCAGATGCCCAGAGCGGCAGCTACAAGGACGCCATCACCTGGGCCGTCTCCCAGAGGATCGCAAGCGGCACAAGCGACACGACATTCAGCCCATCCGCGGGAATCAATCGTGCACAGGCTGTCGCCATCCTGTGGAGAGCAGCAGGAAGTCCCGACGTCACGTCCACAGCGGCATTTGCAGACGTCAAGAGTGACGCCTACTACGCAAAGGCAGTTGCATGGGCAGCTTCCCAGGGTATCTCAAGTGGTACAGACGTCAGTCATTTTTCACCGAATGCCTCTCTCACAAGAGCCCAGACCGTAACTCTCCTCAATAAATTCGCAGGGGTCATGGGAATGCAGTAAAAAGAACGAAAGCGCACTATAAAAAGAGCAGGAGCAAAACTCCTGCTCTTTTTTGACCCAGTGAATCCCCGGGGACGCAGCAACTGCCTTCGCTTATATGTGCCGGCAGCGGCTGCGTCCCCATGCCCTCAGACGTTCCTGAAGGTCAGGGTGACTCGGAAGGTATCGCAACCGTTCTCTATGGTGCATGTTCCGTGCATAACGTCCATCATCTTGCGGATGTTCATGAGGCCGACGTGGCTGCTGTCCGCATGGAAGGAACCGTGGCGGATGACATTTTCAAAAATAAGACCGGAACAGCCCTCTTTCGATGCATCTGTGGAAATGATGACCCTGCTCTCTCTGGGAGCGTACTTTTCTATATTGGAGACGATGTTATCGAGAAGGCGGGGGATGTAGTCGTCATAGACGATCACTTTCGTGCGGTTCCAGTTGGCGTGGGTCTCCACGTGGAAGCCCCGTCCCTCCAGATAGAGGGTCATGTCGGACAGGGCATCGTAAAAGACGTCCTGAAAGGGGTGTGTGGAGAGGGGCACTTCGTTCTCTGTCCCTCCGATGAGGGCGTACTCAAAGAGATGATCGGTCAGGGACTTCATCTGATGGGACTTTCGGCTGATGCGGGCGATGTAGTCCCACATCTGCTCCTCGCTCTCAAACTTGCCCTTCTGCAAAAGATCCGTATAGAGAATAATTGATGTGAGAGGGGTTCTCAGGTCGTGGGACATCTCCGCCACCATGCGGGAGCTGGCCGCGTAGAGGTCGGACTCCTCCCTGAACTGATCCTGAAGAGCCTTCCGCATGCCATTGATGGCACAGGCCAGATCGGCCAGCTCATCATTCCCCTTCACAGTGATCTCATAGGAGAGATCGCCTCCCTCCAGAATGGCAACCTCATCGCACATCGCCCGGATGTAATGAATGGCCCTGCGTATTCCCTTCAGCATAATCGCTATAAAGAGGATAAATGTCAGCACCAGGACCAGGATCTGCATATACGTGTAGGCACTGTAGCTGTAGGCTCCAAAAAGGTAGACATCGGCCTTGCCGTCCGCAAAATCCATGGTAAAGAGGTTCTCGTCTGGTGCCTCATCGACAATGGGATTACCTCCATCATCATATTCCTCATCGTACATCTCACCGTGGCTGTCGCTCAGATCTCCCGTCACCCCCGTCACAGAATCATAGAGGACCTTTTTGCCGCGAATAACCCATATGCTCATGATGGAGTGCTGATTGATCCAGTCCTCAAACTTCTGCTGATCCGTCGCCTTCACCTGATTTTCGGAGACATACGCCTGCAGAAGATCGGCGTAGTGTCGGTTCATCCGCCCTTCGTAGTCCGTGGAGTTGTAGTAGTGCTCGACAATAAAAGTGCCAAGATAACTGGCGCCGAAATAAAAGGCCGTTCCAATCCCCATTGCAATGAGGAGAAGGAGCAGCATTTTTTTATAGAGAGAATTTGTCCTGGCTGCGATCTTTTTCATAGCGATACCCTTTTCCCCAGATTGTCTTGATGCGGACGGGATTCTGGGGATCCTCCTCCACCTTGAGGCGCAGCTTCCGGATATGAACCATGATGGTATTGCTGCAGGCATACGTGTAGGGTTCATTCCAGACCAGCTCATAGAACTGCTGGGCTGAAAATGTTCTGCCCGGATTTTTCATCATGAGAAGCAGCATCCGGTACTCATACTCCGGCAGGTCACAGGACTTGCCGTGGAAGGTCACCTCATTGATCTGTCTGTGGATGGACAGGTCTCCGTCCGTGATCCAGTCATCCTTCTGCATCTTTCCGGTGCCGCCCCCCTCTTTTCCCTGATAGACACAGTACCTTCGAAGGAGGGCCTTGATGCGGCCCAGAAGTTCAGCGTAGGAAAATGGCTTTGGCAGGTAGTCGTCTCCTCCCGCCATAAGGCCGATCAGCTTGTCGGACTCCTGGGACCTGGCTGTCAAAAATAAAATGGGAACGTTGGATGTCTCCCTGATCTTCTCGCAGACCTCAAGTCCCGACATGCCGGGCAGCATGACGTCCAGGATGACGAGGTCTGTGTCCGGTGTCATTCCACTCAGTCCTTCTTCACCTGTTCCTGCTTCTTTCACTTCATAAGATTCGCTCGATAAAAGCTGGCGAATGCCCTCCCGGATGTCCGGGTCATCCTCCACCAGCAGAATTTTTTCTTTCGCCATAGTGCTATGCTACCTATTTCCTTCTTTTCTTGTAACTGTTCAGCAGGCCTGACGAACAGTTACAAAAAAATCTCCTCTATTCTGGCATGTATTCTTCCAACATACTCCAGTATAGGGGATAAATCTTAATCGTTTCTGATACAAACCTTAACAATTCTTAACAGAGGCCAAAAGATCCGTTCCTCTTGGTTCCTATTTTTCCGGAAATGGCGTCATGGGTACGCTTTCTTCCGTGCAGACGAAGATGTATTTGAGGTAGCGGCGGTTCTGGTGGGGGTCCATGATGTTGACGAGGCTGAGAGAGAGAACATCCGTCAGTATGGGGAGATTATTTTCCCTGATATAGGAGGCCAGACGCTCGTAGATCTCACGGATGTCGACGTCGGAGTCACGGCAGGCGATGGCCGCGACCTTCCGCGTGGGAAGGCTCACGGTCTCGACCGAGTCCCAGGCCTCGATGGTGCCTGGGCGGGGATCTTCTTTATTGAGGTCGAAATCATCGGAGTGGAAGAGGCTCACGACCTTGGTGTAGCGGTAATCTCCTTTCAGAAATCCCTGCGCATCCATGATGGTCCCGGCCGGAAAGGCTCGGGACATGTCGGGGAAGAGATTGATGTGGTTCTGGATGTCCTGGGCGATATCGCGAAGAGAGTAGGCCTCCTTTGAAGTCACCGGCGCCACGCGAAAGCGGATATCCGGGGGACACTCGCGCACAACAGGGACGCCGAACTCGGAGGGCTGAACCATGGAGGCGATGCGCAGAGCTCCCGAGAACTGGCGGATCTTGTTGCCCAGCTCATTTCTCTCTTTTTTGAGGGCATCGAGCTGAACAGACAGATAGTTGAGAATGGCTTTGTCGTCATCGGACAAAAGGAAGGCCTCAATGGTCCTGGTCTGAAAGCCGACACTGCGGAGGGTAGATATGATATAGAAAGAACCGATCTGGGCGTAGCTGTAGTAGTGGTAGCCATTGGCAGGATTCTTCCAGGGAATCAGTATTTTCTGCTGCTCGTAGTAGCGCAGAGTGTCCCGCGTCGTGCCGCAGATTCTGGCGAACTGAGCGGAAGGGATGGTATACTCGCTCACATTTTCCTCATCCAATGACATAAGGATTCCTCCAAAGGCTTGACATGGGGGTGACCCCCAGCTTTAATGTAAACATTATAGCATAAAAGATATACTTGGATAAACCATGAATTGATAGAGGAGAATAGAAAATGGCAAGAGAAGATTATCTGGTTGTGACGGATGCCTGCTCGGACATCATCCCGTCCTACGCGGACAAAGAGGGAATTCTGGTCATCCCCATGGAAGTGACCATGACAGACGGCACCCAGTTTGATGCAACGTATGATAACTCCACGATGGATCTCGCGGAGTTCTATAAAAAGATCGGTAATGGAAATCTGGCGCAGACTTCGGCGATCACACCGGAGAGATACAAAAATTTCTTCACACCTCTCTTAAAAGAGGGTCACGATATTCTCTACAATTGCTTCACTTCCGGCTTGTCCAGTACCTACAACAATGCGCGTCTCGTGGCTGCGGAGCTGCGCGAGGAATTCCCGGAGCGCAAGATCATCGTCGTCGACTCCCTCGGAGCGACCGGCGGCCAGGGCTATCACACCTACTGGGCAGCTGTCAATCGCGACAAAGGCATGTCCATCGAGGACAATGCCAAGTGGCTGGAGGACACGCGTCTCCACGTCGCCTACACATGGACCGTCAGCGACCTCATGCACTTAAACCGCGGCGGCCGCCTCTCTAAGACAGCAGCTATCTTTGGAACAGCTCTTCAGATCAAGCCGGTCGGCGACATCGACGATGAGGGACATCTGGTCAGCATCGGCAAGGCCCGCGGCCGCAAGCTCTCCATCAAGAAGCTCTGCGACATGATGGACAAGAGCATCGACACAAGCCTTGATTATCCGGTTCTCATCTGTCACTGCGACTGCCCAGACGATGCCGAGACCTTAAAGCAACTGGTCCTCGCCACCGGCAAGGTCAAGGACGTCGTCATCGGCCGCACCGGCCCGATCGTCGGAGCCCATCTCGGCCCGACCGGCCTCACCATGTACTACTTCTGCACAAAGCGCCTTACCTCCATCTAAGTAAAAGTCGGGTGCCTGTCACCAGACATTTTAGAATATTCTAAAGTGTCCGGTGACAGGCACCTATTTCAGTTCCAGATAGATCTCTTCAGGGTAGACTGCAATGAGCAACTTTGGCCTGTGCTGTGTAAGATACTTTTCTGTCATGTGTGTCGCTGTGCTTGTGTCGATGAGATAGGGGATATCGACGTGGAAGGTGCGGTTGTGACGGATGGCAAAAGACGAGGAGCCCTTCAGCTCCGGATTCACATCAGGGAGTTTGGTAAGTGTGTCTGTTGCGGGACTTACACAGTAGTCGCTTCCTGTCAGAAGAAAATCATCCAGACGAACGGCGGAGTCGGATTTCTCCTTCCACTTGTCGTTGGTAAAGTCTGCATGGACGAGATAGACCAGCCCATACTTGTAGTAATCGACATCCGGTTTTTGTGAAATCTCCTGCAAATCCTTAAAGGAAGCCCCATGCTGCTTTAAATAGTCTTCTGTTCGGATGATCTCAGTGCCAGTCACCTGCAGATGATATCCGGTCAGATCATTGACATCAAAATAATACATCTCGCTGGGAAGAGGAACATTGGACCCGGCCGGATACGTCTTCGTTGATGGAAGATAATGCTCCACGTTATAGGAATGGTTGACCTTCCATATCCTCATGCAGCTCAAAACAAATATAAAAAAAGCTGCCACAAGGACAAGAGATACTTTCACCCGACTTCGCATCGTCCCACCTCTCTGAAGGTTCCATCTTCTGTCTTGATATAATGTTTCGTCACTTTTCCCGCTGTCAGATGAAAAATCGTATCCGACGCATGTGTCAGCAGATCATAGTCATGGCTGGACAAGATAACCAGAGCACCTCTCTTTTTTTCTTCTTGAATGATCTGGAATGTCTGCTTCACTCCATCGTCGTCAAGTGATATAAAGGGCTCATCCAACAGAAGAAGATCCGGTTTCTCCATGATTGCGCAGGCTATGCCCAGGCGCTGCTTCATGCCGAGAGAATACTTGCGATACGCTCTTTTATCTTCCGGATCAAGACCAACTCTTCTGAGTACATCCCTGACCTCTTCCTCTGAAATCCTGCTCTGTATCTGAGCCAGGAGCCACAGATTTTCAAATCCTGTAAACTGATTGAGAAAAGCCGGGTTCTCGAGCAAAAGTCCAAGGCTCTCAGGAAAGCTGTTCTGCCCGGAAAGGAACTTTCCATTAACAAGCACCTGCCCCTCCGTCGGATGAATAAGGCCTGCCACGACTCTCATCAGCATGGTCTTTCCGCAGCCATTAATTCCATGGAGACCATAGACATGGCCGCCCTGCATGTTCATGCTGATGTGATCGAGCACAGCTGTGTTGCTCAGTATTTTTGACACATTTTCCAATTCTACTGTCATAGCCAGCTCCTCTCCTTTTCCATATGAGGAAGATTGATGATGTCCATAGTCATAAGGCGCATGTTGCCGATCACAAATGCACAGGCCATAAGGATAACACACAGACAGAGTCCTGTCCCGGGACTGAAACGATAAAGACCACAGGCACGGCTCCTTGTACTCATCGCGTAATTTATAAGAAAAGCGGGACTCGCAGCAAAGATTCCCAGGATCGAGTAGATCGCTGAAATGAGATAAGCCATCACCGGCCTCACAAACAGGGTCAGGGTCATCTGCACAAGGCTGATCGCGCCCGTAGTAAAAATGGGCAGGATGATGAAAATGAGAACTGCCTGCCCCGCCGAAATCTCACCGACAGCAGGAGAAGTATTAAAAACCCCCTGGAAGCAAAGGTCATTGATCGTTCCACGAAAGCCCAAACCGGTGAGAAGGGAACATATCATCCATGTGAGAAAGAGAATCACGTATGCCTGGCAGACAGTGATCAAATTCCAGATGCATTTGGACAGCCACCACTGCCCCTGCTTGTGAACCCTTGTCAGAATCTGAAGTCCACCACCGCTTATATCCTCCCGCGCAAATTCTGCGGTAAAAAAGAGAATCAGAAGCTGGATGACCAACCATTTGACAGGGTACTGCACATCTGCTGCCTCCGAGAGATCCTGCATGGGAAGCATACCGCCTGTCAAATAGAGAAAGCTGTCGGTCATTGACACATTTTGCTGCGCAAGAATTTTCATATTTTCTTTTATTGTAGGGGTCCTCCAGAAACAGTGGAGCGTGTCCATGTAGAAAAAAATGTAGTAAAAGATGCTGAGGAGAAGGACAGAGAGTCCCTCTATTCGGGCTGTCCGCTCGTTCTTTTTCAGGTCATAGCGTAGAAGATTAAAGGATCTCAAGCTTGCACCCCTTTCTCAAAATGACAGGAACAGTCACCAAAAGCAGCATGCCTTCCCAGAAAATGACAGCTGGCAGCTGCACGGAATTGGGAGCTGTATTCGGATGCAGGAGGAAAATGGGAGAGATCTCAATATAGGAGATATAGTATTGAAAGCTCCTGCAGGCATCGACAACAAGCAGGACGATGTAAGGTATAGCTACTGCCCCCAGATGGGACCGCACATAAAAAGAAGCCGCAAGGCTCATGAGGGCAAAAAGGCCGCCGAAGATGAAATCCATCCCAAGAATGGCAAAACAGAAACACAGCGGGTGACTGTAGAAGAGGCCGGAAAAGAGATCACCGTGATCTACAGATGCGTAGAGGCTATAGAGGACATTGGGCCGGATGGCCGGAATATGCATGGCAACAAGCCATAAATTCAGAAGCTGTGGCAATGAAATCAGGCATCCCCCGGTGAGAAAAGCGACCAGGATCTTTGCAGAGAAATATACCTTCCTCCCCTTCTTGGGGACAAGGAGATGGAGATAACTGCTGTGAATTTCCTCGAAGAAGGACCATGCGGTGGGAAGAGAAGCCAGAACCGGAGTAATCAGAAAGAATATTTTGGCCCCGGGAGACTGGATCTCCGCATTCATCCAGCTGTTATAAAGTGTCATAGAGACAAGATAATTTTCTTTTGGGGAATCACCCTGGGAGCGCAGCCGGGATAAAATCCCGGCGGGACCCAGCTCGCCGTCATAGAGGCGGCAGGCATGGACCGCACTCGTGACAGCGCACAAAATTCCGACTGCCAATGTCGCCCAGAAGAGGTGATTTCGAAAGAGTTTCCAGAGTTCTGCTTTCAGATAGTTTTTCATTTTCTTAAGTCAGCTGTGAGAGGCAAGGATTCATAGTTTTCGTTGATTCCCTCCGTGCAACAGAGAGACAGATTTCCATTTTCAGCTTGCTTCATAATATCATCTGGAAGGCTGTAGGCCATCGTATAGGTCTTTGTCTCGCCCTCACTGGGAGTAGCCATTTCAAAATAAGTGTCCTGTCCCGGTTTTCCGCAATCCAGATAAACCGGCTCCGCAACACTGGCATCCTGTATCTGCCCAAAGTCGTTATAGAAGTCTTCAGATTTTGTCAGGTCCTTGGGAAGTTTTTGAAGGGCATCCGTCGGAACCAGGCAGAAGTTATTGACCAGCGCTGTCTTCTCAACATTTCCCTCGGAATCCTTGGTGGATGTATAGTTCATCGTGACAAGAAGCAGGTTCTTCATGGATTGAAAGTCTTTTTCCTCGACTGACGGGGACATCTTATCAAATATAAGTCCTGCATCCGCGGGAGTATCCTTGAGAGTCCAGCTCTCCACCTGGTAAACTCCACCCGTAAGAGGTGTCTCCAGCCGATTGGTCTCATCCGTTTCAGAGCCTGTATCCACAGTGTCACTCGCCTCTGAAGCTGTCTGCGCACCAGATTCCGTTGTTGAAGGCAGAACTGCACCTTCGGAACAGGCAGTCAGTACCAACATACAGGACAGAGCAAGAATGGGGATACATTTCAATGTTTTCATGATTCTTCTCCTCCTCCATATCAGACGATAGCAACGTCACCTTTACCTGTCCAATCAGGGCTCCAGTTGCCGCTCACCAGGCCTGTTCCTGACGTCGCACGCATTTTAAGCCACATCTCCACATGGCCATTTGATCGATCTCCCTTTTCATAAACAGTGTTCGTAATTCCATATGCATGCCCATTTCTGAGTGTCACCGTACCTGAAGCGGTTTTATTCGTTGCTTTTCCGCTAACATAGCAGTATGTCTGGACATTGGTTCTTTTTGATGGGGATGTATCAGGTTTTACATATACCTTACTTGTATTTGTCTTCTCATAATGTGTTGTATCGTGCCAGTTCAGGCCTCCTACACTCGTATACCTATACGGCTTGTCTGTTGTGTTGGCGGCCAACACAGGTGTGACGTTGAGTGCCAAAGCTGCAGCTAAAATCATTCCAATACATGCGACTCTAAATTTCTTCATCGTATACTCCTCTCAAATGCAATATTGATTACTGTTATTGTAGTTGCTTCGTAACTATTCAGTAGGGCATTCTTGCTTCGGGAAAAACACGTCCTCCTCGGCTCAAAGAGAAGGTCTGTTCAAGGACGATGCGCAGTTCCTAAGGACAATTCGCCGCTGAGGACGTGTTTTTTCCTCCGCAAGAACCCCACCTGAATAGTTACGTTGCTTCTATGATAAAACTTCACGCTATCAATTTTTGTTCATCTCCTTTCTCGACGTCGATATCATCTTACCACTCTTTTTTAGAAAGAAATCTTAACTATTCTTAACTGTCAGAGTTAAGAATAGTTAAGATTTCTTTTGTGAAAACAGTGCTATACTCAATTCGAATTAAAAACAAGGAGACACTTAGATGAAATACAATTCAATGAAGAGATGTGCTATGATAGCAATGGCAGTAACACTGGGTATTTCTTCACAAAGTGTTTTTGCCAGCGACCAGATCACTACTGACTCAGCTTCGAAGGTAATGTTTTCTATGAAAGAAACTACCACTCAAGAAACAATGGCATCTGCGCAAAAGAAGAGGCTTCCTTTATCGGGAACTGTTTACCGCGTAACTGCTTCGTCATTAAACATTTACAGTGGTCCTGGCACAAACTATTCACACATCGGTTCTTATAAAAAGTATGACGTCGTCAATGTAAGGTCAATCAGCAAAGGATGGGCGCAAGTATCATTTCGATCAAGGACAGGATACGTGTATGCAAAATACCTTGAAAAATACATATAATAAAACAAACTTTTCTAGTCCTCATTATTGTGTAAAGACCGTTTTTTTTACTATTAGTGTTTTTCTTTCTTTAATAATAACTGATAATTTTGTGAATGCGATGTCCTTTTATGAAGGATCTCTTCTTTCGGTTGCTCCGAATTGGTTATTTCGGCTGCTCTATATGGCAACATATATCTTCTGCTATTTTTTCCTTTTGACACTTCTCGTCTGGCTTTTTTATAAGGAGAAGCTGACAAGCTATATTAAGATAACCCATAGTCAGAATCTGCATTTCATCCTTCTGGCAATACTCTTGCCCATACTAATGATTACATTATGGATTCTGTTCCTTCCAGGGGCTCAGACCGTAAAAACATTCTCGATCTGGAAATATCTGTATTTAGCAGGAATCACTCTTTTGGAGTACGGTTTTATGATCACGTTCATTGAGGAATTCACCTTTCGTGTACTGCTGCAACCTAAAATCGCCAGCGCATGGGGCAGAAAAACTGCAGTCATCAGTACCTCGCTGCTCTGGTCCATACTGGCCTTTCACAGCGCAGACGCAACGGTACCTTATGTACTCTGGGATCTGCTTCTTATGACTTTATGGGGCATGTTTTTTTCCTATATCTATAACAAGACAGGGTCTTTCACAGTATGCATGCTATTTCACGGAATGCTCAACATCCTCTGGAACGGTCAGATTTTGTCCATCAGTACATATTTCTGGAGCGGAAATGAGAGCATCCTCGAATATAAGATCCCTGAGCTAAGCGGCATTTTCTACAGGATATGCAATCCTGAACATTATGAGACCAATGCTCTAATACTTCTGATCTCATTTTTTGCATGGAAAGCTTATTTTCACAGGAAAGAAGTCCGCGAACCATCCGCATAAGAAAGAGGAAAGCAGATATGGCAAGTGAAAAAATTATGATTGTAGAAGACAACAGCGATATTCGAAGCGCCGTTTCCCTGCTGCTCGAAACGGAGGGATTTCAGGCTGTCGCCTGCCCGGATGGCAAGAGCGCACTTCAGGAGATGAACGAGGATATCAGGCTCGTCGTTCTCGATATCATGCTCCCTGACATTGATGGCATCACCGTCTGCAGAAAGATCCGCGAGACCTCCAGCGTTCCCATCCTCTTCCTCACGGCAAAAGGCACAGAGATTGACAAAGTGACAGGCTTCAACGCAGGGGGCGACGACTATCTGGTAAAGCCCTTCTCCTACATCGAGCTCACCGCCCGCATCCGCGCTCTTCTTCGGCGCTACGAAATCTACGGGAATAAAAAGGCACAGGAATATGCGGACAGGGACTGGATCACCATCAGTGACCTCAAAATCAGCACGGAGAAAAATGAGATTTACCAGAATGACGCCCCGATTGAGATGACAGATATGGAATATGGGGTTCTGAAAATGCTCATGCAACACCCAAAGCAGGTTGTCTCTATTGCGGAGATCTACGAGAGTGTCTGGGGTGAGACCTTCCACTACTCCGCTTCTAATACGGTTATGGTTCATATTCGAAGAATTCGCAAGAAGATCCATGATGACGAGAAAGAAACAGGCCACATCAAAACTGTCTGGGGAAAGGGATATCGCTTTGAGTAAGCTTCTTCGCAGTCACTCCATATCGATCAAAATCACACGCCGGCTATTGCTCTCGCTCGCAACGGGATTCATTTTATTCTGGATCCTGAACACGGCCGGACGCTATTCTCTGAATCAGCGCCTTTTACAGACAGGCTATTTTCAGACCTATGAAAAAGATCGCCTTCAATCACTCCAGGAGTATGTTGCACAAAACAAGATCCGTTCCACTGATCTTTACAAGCTCCACACCTGGGCAAAAGAGAAAAATATCCGATCCTTTATCATCGCTGCCAATGATCAGTATCTGGAGGTCGCTATGGACTGGGACAAGTTTCCCAAACAGATGAGCATGGACTCGGCAGCCATATGGCTTGCCCCCATACAGTTTCATGACGGCGAGTTCTCTGTCTATCTCTACGAAGGGGAAGCAGAGCACTATTATCTCATTGTCGCTTTTGTCACCGGTGTCATTGCTTTTCTGACCGGTCTCTATCTCTTCCTCGAGGAGGTCAATACCATAATTCGTTCTGTTCTGACACTGCACCGGGAAGTGAAAGAGATCGATCAGGGAAATCTGGATATCGACATTTTCAAAGAGGGAGATGATGAGCTGGCCGACCTGGCCCAGGGACTTGACCACATGCGGCTCACCCTCATTTCCGATCAGAAGACACGGGATGAGATGCGCAGGGCCGAGGAGAAAATGGTGCTCGGCATGGCGCATGACCTCAGAACTCCGCTCACAGGACTTATGGCCTACATGGATCTGGTAAAAAAAGAACAAGAAAGGGGCACGATCAATCCTGACCACCTGGCGGTCATCAGCAGAACGATCACGGAGATCCGCGTCCTCTCGGACCAGATGTTTGAGTACTTCCTTGTCAGTTCCTCAAGCGAAGGTGCCCCCATTCAACTGGAGGAACCGGAGACTCTGGAGAACGCTCTTGCCGATTATCTCTCCGACATGTGTGGCATCCTCTATGCGGAAGGTTTTACGACCGACACAGACGGTCTGGACTTTCGCCCCGTCAAAATTCAGATCTACACCGACTATATCGGCCGCATCAACAACAACCTGATCTCCAACATCCGCAAGTACGCCGCTACCGATGTACCTGTAAAGCTCGCCTTCACGTATACAGAAAGTGATGTTACCCTCTCCATCAGCAACGCCGTCAAAGATCCCTCCAAGTACATCAAGGGAACCGGCATCGGCGTCGAGAACATCCGCCTCATGATGGAGCAGATGCACGGCACAAGCCACGTCTCCATCGATCCCCGGGACTACGAGATCGACCTGACCTTCCCGCTTGCGGAGAAAGGTGGCTGACAGCTGCGCCGTTGCTACCGCACTATCCTCCCACCATCCATCTGATAGGTGCGGCAGCAGAGTTGCTCGATATCCTCCCTGTTGTGACTGGCCATTAAGATCGACACTCCCTTTTTCTGAAGGTTCAATAAAAGCTGCCTGATCTCCTCCACTCCTCTGTTATCAAGACCGTTCATAGGCTCATCAAGAATCAGAAAATCAGGCTTTTCCATAATCGCCTGGGCGATTCCCAGGCGCTGTTTCATGCCCAGAGAATACTTTCCAACTTTCTTATTGCCGGCATCTGAGAGTCCAACTATTGTCAATAAAGATTCAAAATCTACATTGCGCATGCCGGATAACATAGCCAGATATCTCAGGTTATGAAGCCCCGAATACTGGGGCAGAAAGCCTGGCTCCTCAATAATGGCACCGATTTTCTCCGCCATACATGAGATACTCCCGCTGTCGGGAAGAATCAGATTGCAGATGCACTTGAAGAGAACCGTCTTTCCGGCACCATTTCTCCCGATAATTCCAACAATCTCTCTTCTTCCTACATGTAAATCCACCTGATCAAGAATCTTTTTATCTCCAAAGCTCTTGTCCAGTTTGCTCACCGTTAAAATATCATCCATGATTGATCACTCCATAAAATCTCTTTTTGTTGTCAGAAAATAGACCCCCACCAATAGCGTAGCAGTCAGAATGATCAGCCTAATTATACCGTACATCATGTATCGCGTGTCCGTGCCAGCCAGCAACTGTGCCCAGGCCATTGGCGTCAGATAATAAAAAAATTCCGGTAAATAAGCCACTCTCGTAATAAGGAACATGGACGCGCATGTGATCGCAATGCTGAGCACTCTGCCAACCAGAAGATTTAAGATCCACATAAAAAATGCATAAAACATGATCAGCAGAAAAAGAAACAGCAAAGTAATCGCCAGCGCCTCCCACGGTGAATAGCTGAAAATGACTGTATCCGGTACACTGACAATGATTCCATACTTATACCGGACATCCGTCACTGCCAGCGTCGTCCAGACTTTTCCCCAATGATTGGAAATATCAACATATGGACAGAGAACCGCTACACTGATGAGATATAAAAGAAGAGTATAAAAAGCACTGAAAAAAAAGATATACAACAGATTTCCCTGAATCCACTTCTTTCTTCCCACCCTCAGAAAAGCAAAGACCTGCTCCTTTTTAAAAAAAGGAGCTTCAGACAAAAAGGGAATGATGCTGATCATCAGGCATACGAACAGTTCCGGACTGTTCGCAACGAAGTCCAAAAGGAAAGGGGAGGATTTTACCGAGTAATCTGCCATGAATTTTCTCAGTTCCTTTGTCCATGCAGTAACGAAGATAAACATGCAAACAGGGATCCACAGAAGCCTTGCATTGGTAAAAAGCAGTCTGATCTGATATTCTGCTGCTCTCCAGACAGATCTTTTTTCAGATTTCATAAGCATTTCCTCACCCAGCCGATCATCAATCTGTACGAAATGAATAAAATAGCAAATGTTGTCAATGCCGCCACACAGACGATGATTCCTGGCCACACCTGTATCTCTACCGGAAATGTCAACAGCTCAAAACATTCCCGAAAAGTAAGGTACCATGGAATCTGTCCTGGAATTTCCTCGAACAAAATATAATAAAAAATGAATGGCATGACATAGGTTCCATACGAATATCTGCTCTTGATGGACAGGGCTAATGCCAGACAGCTGTAGGCAGCACAGAGAAGTGAATCCAGAGCCGTCTGCAGCTCAATAAAAAGAAGCGGATGACTCTTCAATAGCCCTCCAAAGGGTACAACTGAAAAATTAACGGCGGTAATGCTGTTTGGTGCAACTGCCGTATAGGAAATCATTTCCTTCAGAACAAATCCATTGATCCCTATAAAAATCGCAGCAAAAGACGAAAAGAAACATATGGCTAATTTAGATCCTGTATACGCAGGAACAGAGCCTCGAAGGACAGAATATCTCAGCATTCTGTCTCTTCTGTCCTCACAAACAGCTGTCGCAAAAGGGAAAGCTGCAATCACCATATCCAGAAGTGTGACAATGGACCTGCCCCAGGTATTCACATAGATTCCGATCAGATCCTCAGATGTGCGAAACCGCCTTGCATTCACATACCAGCACAAAAAAACCAGAAGACAGGAAACAGGAAAACGTATATCTCCGAAGGCCCGATATCCATCCGCCTTCAGAAACCGCCCAATTGATCTGCTTTTTTGCCTGCTCATGAATTGATCACCTTCAATGTCGACGCATCAAAAGATACATAAGAAGCATAGGGCGCCTGGGCAATACTGTCCATACCGGATTCTGCGGAGTCTGTACCCATTGGAGCCGGAGTTATTTTCATTTTGACATTCCAGACCGGCGTAAGTGTCCACGTATGAGGATCATCGCCCTGCATGATCATTTTCTGACCAAGCCAGATATGATTCACCTCATAAGTATCGTCCGTAATGATATTTTCAAAATAGTTTTTCAGAGAAGATAAAAGTTCAGACGGAGATTTTATATCTATTTTCGACCCATCCGATTTCACCGGATAATAAGAATTAACGGAAAGGCCTTCCACGCCCTCTGCATTGACAATGATCCAGATAGAATAAGTATCCGTTCCTTCACCTTCATAGGCCGGAACAACTTTTTCTCCATTCCATTCCTGATAAGTAAGAAAGTAATAGCAGTTATCCTTTTGTGTCCAGTCCGTCTTTGTGTCGTAGTGTTTTCCTATGGCCGCCTCGTTGATCGCATTTAACTTTTTCTCTTCCTGGCCCATTGTCTGATAATCCATGGGAAAACACTGATAGTGATCCGAAATCTGATCGATTCCTAATCTACTAAGAAATTTTTTTGCCTCATCCCAGGCTTCCTGCTTTGTCTTAAAATCCAGGTCTCCATGGGACATGTATACATCTCCATTATAGCTTGACGAAACAGGATCCGTATCAATCGCATTTTCAATATGCTGAACGGCATCCTTGTCTTTCTCATACGTAAGACCCCCAAGCCCATCAATATTGAACAGGTCTTTGCCGTCTTTTGATTCACAGTAATCGCTCTTGTTTTCCCAACTCCCATCATTTTCTGTACTTCTTGCTGTCTGCTGATCGGGCGGTATCAATGCACTCATCATCTCATCTCGTCTGTCCCACAGATTCTTATCACCCATCGTCGCTGTCTCAGAAATTCCTGCTTTACATTCTGACGGATAGGAAAGATCTGCATTAATGGAGAAATGCGAAGAGATATTCTGATCCAAGTGACTTGGCCAGGCACTGTCAGCAGACTTTCCCGTTTCTGTCAAATCTGCTGCAGATGTAAAAGCGGCTTCTGGATGATTGTGTGATCCACAGGCCGTTAGGATCATGCATACTATGGCTAACACTGCCACAGCCTTTCTCTTGACAAGCATCTTTTTGGCTCCTTTCAAAAAGAAATATATGCCTTCAGGCCAGTAGATCTGAAGGCATATATTCACGCATCATAAGGTAACGTCTTTATGGTGTCCATCTACCTGATACAACTGCGGTCCCTTTTCCAAACTGCTCTGCACAGAGATTAAACTTTGAGCCAGCTTTTGCAGAAACATCCCCGTGATAATCTAATCTTCTTTTCGGCGCTACTGATCTCCAGGTAGAGCATGTAGTAACCTCTCTTGTCCCTGAACCAACATGCATCGATATTTCTGGTGCCTGCGTCTTCACAAATGAAGTGACTGTAACATAGGCACTTCTCTCATTATCTGCCTTCTTAGCGAAATACCCATAATTGACATCCCGTCCATGAAGGTATTTTTCATTCATATGAAATGTAAACTCCCGTGTCTGTGCACTGGCAGTCATGCATGTTCCCACAAGACACACCATGATTGTAAACAATAGAGCAATCACTTTTTTCATATACGGTTCCTCCTAAACAATTCAACTATTCTTCCTAACCCGTGTTATTTTGAATCGGATGCATCCTCTCCTTTCTTAGCGCCGAGACCATATTAACATTTTTTTTGCTGAAAAAATCTTAACTATTCTTAACAATGACTGTTAAGAATAGTTAAGAAAAGTTCTATCTTGGACTATGGTATTATGTAAAATAAAAATGATCTGGTATCTTTCGCCAAGCACTTCAGAATAAAAGGGTGCCTGCACCAGACATTTTAGAATATTCTAAAATATTTGGTGTCAGGCACCTGTTTACTCTTTTGTCACCATTGTCTGATTTGTTTTATAGTAAATCGCCCTTCCTGTCCGACTCGCATCCAGATATCCCTGTAACTCAAGGTTCTTCAGGACTTTCTGACGGAAATATGTAGAATTTGACAAATGCAGGTGTTCCGCTATCTCAGCAGCTTTCCTGGCATTAAAATAACAAAATGCCAGAACGGCCGCATCGTATTTCGTCCCATTCAGTGCAGGAGTAAAACTGACGATGATGGACTCTGGATCAGACGAAATCCCAGTCTCATATGTCAGATCAGGCAAAGTCAGGGTAAAGTGATCTGATGCAGAATAAATAAAGGGACGATGCCCTTCATCTGTATCCTTATAATCCTCTGTAATTTTGTCGAAGCCGGTTCCCGCAGCCTCCATCACATTGCATGCAACCAGTACATCGCAGATCAGTTCATTTCTGCGCCTGGAAATAATATGCGTCAGATCATATGTCTTTCCGAACGGCTGTCCATCATAAAAGCTTCCCGGGGACGATATCTCCAGTCGATCTCGAAACATATCTACTTGAATCTGCGTTCCATCAAGATAATAATCACGATGGGCGACGGCGTTGACCAGTCCCTCAAAAAGAGAGCGCTCAGGATAGGCATCTATGTTGATTCTCGAATTGGGCAACTTAATGAGTGAATGGTTCATTCGGGTATGAACAAACTCCAGCATGTAATTCAGAGTATCCGTCAGACATCCCTGAAAGCGATTTATAGTCACATAAGTGAACTACTTCTCTCATTGCTTCAAATATACTTCTATATAAACTTCACGTCAACTTCTAATAAAACTTCATATTCACTTCTGCAATTGATCCGTTACAGTTCACGGGTGGGTCACAACGTCGCTCCACAAAAAGACCTTCCATCCGGACTTAGTAAATTTGCGCGCAAAAGCGGGCGCGCAAATTCGAATGCGCCCTGATGGAAGGTCTTTTTGCTACGCACCGGGGTGACCCGTGAACTGTAACCTCAGATCAGAATTCCTTCCAGGTGGTCGCACTCGTGCTGGACGATCTGGGCGGCAAATCCGCTGAAGCGCTGCTTCTTTTTATGGAAGTTCTCGTCCTCAAATTCCACTTCGACGCTGCGATAGCGGGTTGTCTCGCGCTCGCCGTCGAGAGAGAGACAGCCCTCCGTCGTGTCGTAAGGAGCCACCTTCTTAGTGATAACCGGGTTGCACATGACAAGGTCGATGCCGCGTCCCATGCTGACGATGATGATGCTCTTCTTCTCGCCGATCATGTTGGCGGCCATGCCAACACAGGCATCCCTGTGAGCGCGCAGAGTATCCTTGAGGTCCTCAATCACCTGTCCGTCATCTCTGGTCGCCGGCTCCGCTTTCTGGGACAGAAAAAATGTATCCCTGACAATCTCCCTCTCCATGCCTCACGCCTTTCCGTCTTTCATGACACTCTCGACCGCCGCGATGGCCTCGTAGACCATGCCGTCGCAGTGCGACTTCTGGGGGTTCCCCTTCATGGAATTGACTCTGAGCAGATCTCTGCAGTCCGTCATGTCGTCGTGATTCTGCTTGAAACTTCTCCAATAAGCGGCAATCGCATTGCCATCGGTGACGCCCAGAAGCCCCAGCGCCATAAGGCCTCCGGTGATGGCTCCGCAGGTTCCTCCGCATTTCATGCTGGAGCCAAAATTCGCGGCAAGCGCATTTGCCTCCTCAAAGGACATCCCGGCTTCTTCCGCAAAAGGAATCAGCACCGACTGAGCACAGTTGTAGTGCGTCGTCGGATCATTTCTCAGCTCCTTAGCTCTATCCAGATATTCACTCATATCGTTACCCTCTTTTCTGTAAAGAAAGATTATCCCTATCCCTGTATTATAAGGCTTTCGCACGTTGAATGGGTAAACTTTTTCTAAAGAATAAGTCAGGCATCTCTACCCTCGTTACAGTTCACGGGTAGGTCACAACGTCGCTCCACAAAAAGACCTTCCATCCGGACTTAGTAAATTTGCGCGCAAAAGCGGGCGCGCAAATTCGAATGCGCCCTGATGGAAGGTCTTTTTGCTCCGCGCCGGGGTGCCCCGTGAACTGTGACCTACCCTCTTTACAGTCCACATGCCCGCTCGACGCAAGTAAAGGCTCGAACTGCGGGGCTATGCGGCGGAACAAAAAGACAATCCCTCTCGGGCGCGTTCGATTTTCGCCGCCTGCTTTTGCGGCGAAAATTACTAAACCCGAGAGGGATGTCTTTTTGTGGAGCTGCATGCGCCCCACGAGTGAGGGTCGTGCTTACAGCATGGATCCTGTTGCGTTCTGATCGAGGACGTACTGGATAGCCTCGTCTATAGCCTGATCGAGGGCGACGCCGATCTCTTCGTCGCTGGACTGTAGAGCCATAGCGTCGGACTCTGAAATGATCTCGGCCATGTAACCGAACTTCTCAGCGTACTTCTTCTTGCAGACGAAGTAGAAGACGACACCGATGGCTCCCCAGAAAGCGAGGAGCAGCCACTCCTGCGTGTTGAGCGTGGATCCGGAGCCCGGAATGACATACATGAGCAGCATGCCTCCGGAGAGAACGATGGCCAGAAAGCCGACCAGCTTGTAGTGTCTGACCTTGTAGGGGCGGTTCATGTCCGGCTCTTTCTTTCTTAAAATGACGAAAGACATGGAGACCATGCAGTAGGCCAGGACGCATCCGAAGTTGCCGGCTGTGGAGATCCAGACCAGCATCTTTCTTCCTGCAAAAGGAGCCAGCATGGACAGGCCGCCGATGATGTAAAGAGAAGTCACCGGAGTCTTGTATTTGGGATGAAGCTTGCCCAGGAACTTCGGCACCATGTAGGACTCAGCCATGGAGTAGAGAGCGCGGGAACCGCCGACCAGGAAAGAGTTCCAGCTGGTCAGGATGCCGCACATGCCTCCGATGATGAGGACATCTGCCATGGCCTTGGTATTGAAAGCCTTGGCGATCGCCGTAGCACTGACGAGGCCGTTGCCCTTCATAGCCTCAGAGAGCTCGCTCGGGTTCATTTCGTAGCCGACAGCCAGGATGACCAGGGCGTAGAAGACAACCGCCATGATGATGGACAGAAGCATGATGTGGCCGATCTTCTTGAGCTCGATGTTGATCTCCTCCGCTGCCTGCGGGATGACGTCAAATCCGATGTAGAAGAAGGGGCTGGTGACGGCGACAGCAAGGATTCCCTTGAAGCTTGCACCACCCTCCCCGATGAAGGCCTGCGGTGCGATGTTGGACGGAGAACCCGTCACTGCACTCGACGCAATGAGGATGATGCCGGCCGCGCCGATGATGATCGTGAGAATCGACTGAAAGTTAGCTGCTGTCTTGACGCCGCGGATATTGACATAGGTCATAGCTGCCGCCATGACGACGGCGACAATCAGCCAGGAAGCGTAGACGTCAAATCCCTCGACCGTGTAGAGGTAGCCCTTCATAAAGGACGGCCACAGGTATCCGATAATGGTGGGAAATGCGCACGCCTCGAAGCAGACGACACTGACGTAACCGTAAATGATAGCCCAGGTGCAAATGAAGGAACCTGTCGGGCCCATGGCGCGGTAGGAAAATACATGCTCGCCGCCGCACTGGGGCATGGCCGGCGTCAGCTCTGCATATGTGAGGCCGACGAAGAAGATCATGACGCCGCCGAGAGCAAAACCGATGGCAGCGCCGACAGCGCCGCCGGTCTTGATCCAGTCACCGGTGGAGATGACCCAGCCCCAGCCGATCATAGCGCCGAAGGCCATGACCAGGATGTCCCAGCCGCTTAGGACTTTATCAAATTCTGATGCTTTCTTTTCCATGTGTCAGGCTCCTTTCTCTGGGAGAGCTTCCCCGGAAGAATAAATCTTGTCGTAGAAGGCAAGGATCAGCTCCTCGATATATTTTGCTGTTCCTTCAACGCCGAGGACACTGCTGTCAATCAGCATCTGTCTGTTGTGTCTCTCGCCCCAGTCGGTACCTGTGATCTGCAGATAACGGGCGTGGAGGTTGTCGTCATTTTCAAGGATCAGCTCCTCTGCCTTCTTCTCATCAACATGAAGTTCATTCATGACATTTTCCAGACGATACTGCTTGGGTCCGTAGATGTAGACGTTCAGCGTATCGCTGCGATCCCTCAGGATATAGTCGCTGCAACGGCCGATGATGACGCATGAGGAACGCTCAGCCAGCTTCTTGATGACTTCCTTCTGAATATAAACCATACGGTCGGTCAGGTTCTTGTAATGTGTCGGTGCGTAGGAGTACCCCGGCTCCGAGCGGAGACCGCTGATGTCAATTCCCTTTTCAGCGAGGCTCAGAAGGGCCGGCGACACACCGACCTGCTCCATGATCCGGTCGACGATGTGGCGGTCATAATAGGCCATCTTAAGATCCCTGGCGATTACCCTGCCAATGGCAGCTCCGCCGCAGGCGTATTCGCAGCCGACCGAGACCACGAGGTGATTATTCAGCTCTTTCATATGAATTTCTATGCTTCCCTTCTCTGATATTTGCATCCGCTCAAGTGCCAAACCGCGTATGCTTTGAAAAAGCATTTGAAAATGCATTTCCTGCAAATGCCTTTTCAAGGCATACGCTTCTTTATTTCTGAGCGGTCAGGATGATAAAAATAACACGCCCCTCCACGGCCAGGCACGTGAGAGCCCATTTTCAGTCTGCTGTGCAAGAGAAATCGCCGCAAAAAGACGTGTTATCTTTCTAAGCCTTCTTCAAGGCTGCTTCATTTTCAATTATTTGCAAAGAGCGCGGACGGACTTGTCGATGATCTCATAGGCCTTGTCACAGTCTTCCCTGGTGACAATGAGCGGCGGGATCATACGGATGACGTTGGATCCGATAGCAGTGATGAGGAGCTTGTTATGGAAGCACTCATGCTTGATGTCGACTGCATTTAATGTGCCGTCGAACTCGACGCCGACCAAAAGACCCTGATGACGGACTTCCTTGACATGCGGAAGGTTCTCAAGCTTTGCGGAGAAGTAATCGCCCATCTCCTTAGCGTTCGAAGCGATATCCTTGTCGATGAGCTCGTTGACTTCTGCAAGGGCAGCTGCGCAGCAGACCGGATGACCGCCGAATGTTGTGCCGTGAGAGCCCATGGTGAATGCCTTGGAGACTTCCTCTGTTGCACAGATTGCACCGATCGGCATACCACCGCCGAGTGCCTTGGCCATGGAGACGATATCCGGCTTGATGCCATAGTTCATGTAGGACATGACGGCGCCGGTTCTGCACCAGCCGGTCTGTACCTCATCGATGAGGAGAAGCATCTCATGCTCGTCGCAGAACTTACGCAGGCCCTGCATGAATTCCATGGTTGCAGGATTGACGCCGCCCTCGCCCTGGACCGGCTCAACCATGATAGCGATTGTGTTCTCTGTGCATGCATCCTCGAATGCCTTGAGGTCATTGTACGGAGCATAGGAGAAGCCGTAGGTCATAGGACCGAAACCGACCTGGCAGGCGTTGCCCGGCTGGCCTGTAGCGGACATAGCGCCGAATGTTCTTCCGTGGAAGCCGTTCTTGGCTGTGACGATGTTGTAGCGGTTGGGGCCGTACTTCTCAACGCCGTACTTTCTTGCCATCTTGATCATGGCCTCGTTTGCCTCTGTACCGGAGTTCTGGAAGAAGATCTTGTCCATGCCGATGGTTGTGCAGATCTTCTCAGCAAGGAGGGCCTGCGGGATGGTGTACGGGTAGTTAAATGTCTGCATGATGTCCTTAGCCTGATCACAGACAGCATCGACAACCTTCTCGTTGCAGTTGCCGAGTGCATTGACGGCGATACCTGCATAGAAGTCAAGGTACGGTGTATCGTTCTCATCGTACATGTACATGCCGCTTGCATGATCTGCAATGAAATCGAAACGCTCGTAGGTCTCGATCATGTACTTGTTGACCTTGTCCTTGATATCCTGTGCTGTAAGTCCTGTGTCCTTTAATCTCATAATGAGCCTCCTTGGTTTTCTGCACCCGGCCCTGTGGTCCGGAGTGAATATACTGATTCATGGCAGGAACTCTCTTAATGGACAAAGAAAAAGGCGTCATGAACCTTTTTCCAGATTCATGGCGCCTTTGCCATCCCATTTTGAATTCCTCTCGCTCACCGGATGTCCCGGATCGCTTATGAGTGCAATATATCACACACGTTTCGCCATGTCAAGATATAATTGCGCATTTTATTGCACAAATTTATGAAGTTCCGTTTAGTATATTGGAAGTGAAGTTTTTTCGTTTACTATATTGCACCTTTCCCTGTTGATGTGTTATAATCCCCTCTAATCAAATGTTCAAGGGCGGACACGGAGACATCTCTCTTCGAGGAGAGTGCTCCGTGTCTTTCCTGTTTCTATTGTACCTGTCCATGAAGGCGTCCCTGCTTTTTTTCAAGAACCCTTCTGAACAGTGACTTCAAATCTGAAAAAGGAGGCAGACCATGAATTATCTCTCCCACAACATCTCCGTCAACCTGCAGAACATCCGCAAGTCCAAGGGGATGAGTCTCGACCAGGTGGCTGAGCAGACGGGCGTCAGCAAGAGCATGCTGGCCATGATCGAGCGAGACGACGCCAATCCTTCCATCGGGGTCCTGGGCAAGATCATCAGTGGCCTCCGCATCAGCCTCGACGACCTCACCAAGAGTCCGACGGATGATACCTATCTTGTCGACGTCAGCAAGCTGGAACCCACCAAAGATGTTCCCGGCCAGTACAGGGTCTGGACCTGCTTTCCCATCGCCGACAACAGCATCCTTGAGATCTACCGCATCGAGGTCGAGCCCGGCGGCGTCTACAGAAGTGGGGCCCACGGCGAACACACCCGGGAGTACATTTCCCCCATCGAGGGAACTCTGACCATCGCTGTAGGCGACCGCACCTGGACCCTGAGCGATACCGAATGCTTCCGCTTCGAGAGCGACCGCGCCCACACGTACAGCAACACCGGTGACAAGAAGGCCGTCTTCATCTCCTTCTTCCTCGCCTACTGAGGCCGTCGCTGCCCCCCGTGAACTCACCCCAGCAGGTGGCTTATGATGGCCTCCCGCTGGGGTTTTGTTATTCATGTTGTAACTGTTCAGCAGGCCTGACGAAGGTGCGATAAAAAAGCACTTCCGGAGTGGACCTTTGAGGGGGCGCTGAA
>OMTP01000085.1 GCA_900313955.1 uncultured Lachnospiraceae bacterium
GCGGCGAAAATCGAATGCGCTCCGGAAGAAGGCCTTTGTGCTCCGCGCCGGGGTTCCCCGTGAACTGTAACGCTTCGAATCCAGGTGCCTGTCACATGGCGCCGACGGCGCCGAAGAGTTCGTTCTGCTTCTGAGTCCCTCGCCGTCGGCGCCTTAAGACGGGCACCTCATGCAGGTTCTGTCAAGGGCGGCGTCACGATGCTCTTGACTTGATTATTTTGAACAAGTTAAACATTTCAAACAGAAAGAGGCCGCCGTACTGTTTAGTGCGACGGCCCCTTTCGTTTCTACATTGTGTTCAGTTGCTCCGATCCGATCTTACCGATCAGTCCTCGACGTCACTTGTTCTCTTCTTGCGAAGGACAACGACGACAGCTGCGCCTGCGATGGCGAGGAGAGCGAGGTAAGGAGCGTTGTTGGTGACGACACCGATGTCGATGATGTTGTTTAGCTTGTTAGTGATAGTCACAGCGTCTTTAGCCTCAAGAATGACACCAGATGCATACTTGGTATATGGAGCATCCTCATCTTCATCTTCACTTTCACCATCTCCCGTAGCTGTAATACCGTTAAATATTGTATTTGCAGCGGTCTTACCCTCTGTATAAGCCATGCTATTCTCATAACCGCTTGTATTCCCATCAGTCTCTTTAATAGTATATGTAACGCCATATGGAATATTTGTAAATGTAACGGTCTCGTTATCCTTTACGTAAAATTTTGCCTGAGCCTTTCCATCTGCAAATGTAAGAGATTTCTCAGAAGCTGTATCTCCTGCCGCAGCATGAGCCGTGTACTTAATCGTACTATCCACATTTTTACCTGTCGGTGCCTCAAAATCGACAGTCACCTCAAAGTATCGGTTCTTGTCACCGGCATTTCCCGTAACGATCTTCTTAATCTCAAGATCACCAGCATAATACTTGTTTTCGATGTACTGAACCTTCTGCTGGCCAAGGCCATCTGTTGTATAAACATCATCATCCTCATCAATATAACCAGTTGCATCGTTATAAGCAGCATCATCTCCGCTGGCAACAGGTTGAGTATTATCATTTATTATATCCATCGGTGGTGTCTGATGTAGTGTCGCGGTTCTGACTTTAGTAGATGTTCCTGCCACCGTAGAGCCTTCTGTGACCTGAACATGCAAATAGTAGACACCGTCATGATCCATGTTTGCATTTGCCTCAACATTTGTCTTTGAATCATTGGTGCTATAGACGACACCTGCTGTGGATCCAGTTTTCTCGATCAGTTTGTACCAGTAATCACCGATTGCACTATATTCGGGAATAGTGATCGTCGATGTGCCGGTAGTAATGGCGTTAGCGTCTGTAGATGTTCCTTCCGCAACAGCCACCTTGTTATTTGCAATAGTCGGCGTCGGCATAGTATCTTTCGTGTATGCAGCCGTCGTACCATCCGTCCCCGTCCCTACATTCCAAAGACCATAATTCTCAATTGTGAATGCAAAATCCTCGGCAGGCGTCTTTTCACCTGCATTCACATTCACAAACTTCTTAACGAGAGTGACGGTAGAAGAATCATCCCCAGCAGCAAGCTGGCCGTTAAACCCAGCAGCAACTCCTGCAATATAGCCACTCTCTTCTCCAACCTTGACATTGCCCTTGTCCGTAGTTTTCACAGTCGTACCGCTTCCGCCCGCGGAGTCCCCTCCACCGGCCCACACGCTCGTTCCCATTCCCATTGTCATCACGACTGCAGCTGCGACAGCGGTGATCTTCTTCATTGTTTTTTTCATACTCTTTGTCTCCCTTCGTTGATTTTGTTCACGGTCCATTCCTTCATTCCCGTGTGATGGATTTTACGCGGCCGGCGGTCAGATGCCTCGCCGCCGCAAAACTGTAACTACTTTGGATGTAATGTCTGCGACCCTGACCGGACCAAAGTTCCGGCTGTCGGTCGTGTGTGTGCGGTAATCGCCGAGGACGAAGACACATCCGTCGGGCACCGTGTAGGGGTAGGTGAGCTTCGTGCCCGGTTCTGTCTCGAAGGCAATCTCACCGGTCTGCTCGGTTCCGTTCACGAAGAGCTTGCCTCCCTCCGAGATCTCGACCCGGTCGCCCTCCCTGGCGACCACGCGGCTGATGATGGTCTTTCCATCGACCTTTGCGACAACCACGTCATTCTTGACGAATTCATGCGTCAGCCTGTATCCGATGCAAATGTCTCCGTCCAGGACTGCCGGGAACATTCCCGTCCCTCTTGCTACTGTAAGAGAGAAGACGGCCTGTCCGGCGATGATGAAAATGAGGGCGATGACGATGACGTTCCTTATAAGATCCAGATACCCTCGCCTCACCGAGATTTTATCGCGCCGCTTTTTGATCTCCTTGTCGATCTCTCGAAGCGGATGCAGGACTTCACGGTCATAGGTTTTGGATTTGTCGCCGGCGGACCTGCCATGCTTATCCGCCGGCGCCCTCCTCTGTCCTTCATTTTCCTTCAGCTTCTTTGTTTTACCGGAAGCGGGCGTCCGCCTCTTCTCAGCCATCGGCAGCACCTCCGGCACGGGCATCTTCTAAAAGAGCCTTATATTTGGCCCGCTCCTGCAGGAGAAGTGTCTCATAGAGGCGGTTGAGCTCCTCTATCTTCTTAAAGACATCTGCCTCATCGACGCCGCCAAAGGTCTTCTTTTTGAACCTGACGTGCCTGACCCAGTCAGCGATGGCCGCCTCCGGATCGGCGTCCAGTGGACCGTCCCTGCTCTTTTCCTCTGCAGCCACTGAGCTCACCTCCTTCCTTCTTGTCTTCGCACTTGTCGAAAGATCACATCTTTACGAAATCGATTACATATTTCCGATAAGAAAAGCGCCGCTGTCGAGGCGGCGAACCAATCTGCAGTGCGCCTCGGAGCTACTCTTTGCGCACCTTTGGAACCGCCGTTGGTTCCATTTTAGTTCCATGGAACCATTGATTTTCATTCCATGTTTCCATGCAATTTCCATGGAATTTCGGTTCCATGTCGATATTTCAATAATGATTTCTTTCATTTGCTAAAGTAATCATAGCCAAACTTGTTTAAAAGAGTAATATACCGAGTTCACAAATTTTCCGCTCTGAATTTGTATATTTTTCATAATTGCATGACTGAATATTTTTACTTTTATTTGTCAATAGCATATATTATCAATTGTTATCTGATTTATATTTTTTCATCCGGTCTTTTTCATCGTTTTCAAACTTTTTTCTTTCATTTTTGTGTGACCGTTTCCACAAATTGCACAAAATCGGATGATTGAAAGCCGTCAGCTGCAAGAAAAGCGACGAAAGCGCAGGTTAAATTTTCTGCCTGTACGGAGCAGTCAGGCACATTTCTCTGCTTGTTACAGTTCACGGGGCACCCGGCGCGGAGCACAAAGGCCTTCTTCCGGAGCGCA
>OMTP01000091.1 GCA_900313955.1 uncultured Lachnospiraceae bacterium
CGCTCCGGAAGAAGGCCTTTGTGCTCCGCGCCGGGGTGCCCCGTGAACTGTAACTCTGGCAGATGGTCACATAAGCCGGACGTCGTGCTCCTTCCACCATCTCGCGAAGACAAGGAGGATGTCGCGGTCGTTCAGGGACGGGTTCTCAAGGACAGCGAGAAGGGAGGCCTCAAGAATGTTGCCAATTTCGGGGCCGCGGACGCCGAGGGCGACCAGATCGCGGCCGCCGATGGCGAGGGTCTTAAGGCTCAGGCAGTCGCCGCGCTCCATGATGCCCTTATAGACTTCATAGACGTCGCGGATCCTCTGCAGCTTCCTCTCTCTCTGGTAAAGTGATTTGGCCATGTTGTCCGCCCACTGGACCGACAGATAGTCCTCGAAGAGATCGGGACCCACTGTATACATAGCGCGGCGGACCTGGCCGTCCACGGGAGCCGGACGCAGATCGTGCCAGCGGATGAGGGTTGTCACCCGGCGGCGGGTATCATTGTCGAACCTGAGCCTTCGCAGGATGCCGTCCGCCATATCGGCGGAGACAAAGGCGTGCCCCTTAAAATGATCTCTTCCCAGGCTGTCCGTCCAGCGGACACATGGCTTTCCGATGTCATGGAGGAGCATGGTCAGGCGAAGGACCTTGCTGTCCGGGCACTCACACATGGCATGTATGATGTGCTCGCCCACATTGTAGCAGTGGTGGGCTGTGTTCTGCGGCGTCTCCATGCAGATGTCAAATTCGGGAAGAATCATTTTCGTGATGCCAAGCGTATAGAGCGTCCGGAAGGCCTCCGGATGCTTTGATGTGATCAGCTTGACAAGCTCCACCTGAATTCTCTCTGCGCTCACATGCGATAGCATTTTCACATGAGAGGAAACCGCTAGGGCTGTCTCATTTTCAATGGAAAAGTCAAGCTGGGCGGAGAAGCGGACGGCGCGCAGAATACGGAGGGCATCCTCATCGAACCGCTCATTGGGATCGCCGACGCAGCGAATGACCTTCTTCTGCAGATCATCCATGCCGCCGAAGAGGTCGACAAGACCATCCTCCTCGTTGTAGGCCATAGCGTTAATCGTGAAGTCGCGGCGGCGCAGATCCTCGGAGAGAAGAGATGTGTAAGTCACGGAATCCGGGTGACGGCCGTCTGTGTACTCGCCGTCGACGCGGTAGGTAGTGACCTCGAAGCCCGTGTCGTCGAGCATGACCGTAACGGTCCCGTGTTTGATGCCGGTATCAACCGTGCGTCGGAAGCAGGCCTTCACTTCTTCCGGCCTCGCGCTCGTCGTGATGTCCCAGTCGTCCGGCTGTCTTGCTAAAATATAATCCCGGACACAGCCCCCCACGGCATAGGCCTCAAACCCATGCGCGTGGAGGATGTCCAGGATGTACTTTACCTTTGGAGGTAATTTTAATCTCATTAATATGCCTTGCCCCAGTAAACCATCTTTGTCGCTTTCTTTCCGCAGCAGATGCAGGTGTCACCGTCGTGAACCTGCCCCTCTTCCCCGAAGGGGATGCAGCGGGAAGTGACGGCAAGCTCATCCTTGATCTTATTCTCGCACTCGACGTCGCCGCACCAGGGAGCCTTGATGAAGCCCGGTTTATTGTCAGCGCAGTCGACGAACTCCTCCCAGGTAGAAGCGCTGGAAATGTGGCTGTAAAGGAAATCCTTCGCTCTTGCGAACATATCCTTCTGGATCGTGTCGAGGAGTTCCTCTGCCCTCTTCGGTGCCTCCTCAATCGGGCAAATGGTCTTCTCGCGGGTGTCGCGGCGCACGATGACGCACTGTCCCTTCTCGAGGTCCTTGGGCCCGAGCTCAATGCGAAGCGGGAAGCCGCGCATTTCCTGATCAGAGAATTTCCAGCCCGGTGATCTGTCGGAATCGTCCATCGTTGCTCGAATGCCGGCAGCCTTTAAGGCGTCGCGGATCTTCGCAGCATTTTCAAGAACTCCCTCGGCATTCTGGCGGATCGGAATGACCACGCACTGGGTCGGGGAGACCTTGGGCGGCAGGACAAGGCCGTCGTCATCGCCGTGAACCATGATGATGGCTCCGATCATTCGGGTCGTCATGCCCCAGGATGTCTGGAAGGCATACTTGAGTGTGTTGTCCTTGTCTGTGAACTGTATACCGTAGGCGCGGGCAAACTTGTCACCGAAGTTATGGCTTGTCCCGCACTGAAGAGCCTTGCCGTCGTGCATGAGGGACTCGATGGTGTAGGTCGCCTCGGCGCCGGCGAATTTCTCCTTGTCCGTCTTTCTGCCGCGGATGACAGGGATGGCCAGAAACTCCTCCGCGAAGTCTCCATAGACCTTGAGCATGAGTTCTGTCCTCTCGATAGCCTCCTCGCGGGTCGCATGGACAGTGTGTCCTTCCTGCCACAGAAACTCGCGGGTTCTGAGGAAAGGACGGGTCGTCTTCTCCCAGCGGACGACGGAGCACCACTGGTTGTAGAGCTTGGGAAGGTCGCGGTAAGACTGAACTTCCTGGGAGTAGAGATCAGAGAACATGGTCTCGGATGTCGGGCGGACGCACATCCGCTCAGTCAGCTTCTCGGACCCGCCATAATCCACCCAGGCGACCTCAGGAGCAAAGCCTTCGACGAGCTCTCCCTCTTTCTTCAGCATCGACTCCGGAATGAGGAGGGGAAGATAGACATTTTCCACGCCCGTCTCCTTAAAACGGCGGTCCAGCTCCTTCTGGATATTTTCCCAGATCGCATAGCCGGCCGGCTTGAAGACGATAAAGCCCTTGGCGGATGTATAGCCCGTGAGTTCCGCCTTCTTGACGACGTCCGTGTACCACTGGGCGAAATCCTCGCTCCTCGGCGTAATTGATTCTACAAGTTTCTTTTCCTTAGCCATGAATCCTATGTCTCCTTATCTTTTTTCTTTCTCAGAGCGAAATTTCCACCTTGCGCCCTGTGGGGATGTACTGGTAATAGCGGACCCCAGCCGCGTTAAACATGCGCTTGGAGGCCTTGACGGAGGGCGTGTCGGCATATTTGTCGATGCCATAGACCACCGTCTTGATGCCCGCCTGAATGATCGCCTTGGCGCACTCATTGCAGGGGAAGAGCGTCACATAGAGTTTGGCCCCCTCGAGGCTCCCTCCGCGATAGTTGAGAATGGCGTTGAGCTCGCTGTGGGTCGTATAGGGGTACTTGGTCTCGAGAGGGTCATCCCCCTCGCGCACCCACGGAAACTCGTCGTCCGAGCATCCGATCGGCAGGCCGTTGTAGCCCATGGACAGAATCTTGTTGTCCGAACTCACAATGCAGGCACCCACCTGTGTATGGGGATCTTTGGACCGCATGCCCGAAAGGTATGCCACCCCCATAAAGTACTCATCCCAGGAAATGTAATCTCTGCGCTTGTCGCTCATGACGCATCCTCCTTTTCAATGCTTTTACTTGGTGCCGAAGATGCGGTCTCCTGCATCGCCGAGTCCCGGAACGATGTAGCCGATCTCATTTAAGTGATCATCAAGGGCACCGATCGTGATGTCGACGTCAGGATGCGCCTCCTCGAGGGCTTTGAGGCCGTCCGGGGCAGCGATGATGCACATAAAACGAATGTTGCGGCAGCCGTGCTTCTTGAGCTGAGAAATGGCGTCGATGGCAGATCCGCCTGTTGCCAGCATCGGGTCGACGACAAAGACATCTCTCTCCTCGATGTCGGCCGGCAGCTTGCAGTAGTACTCGACCGGCTTTAAAGTCTCCGGATCCCTGTACATGCCGATGTGACCGACCTTGGCGGACGGAACCAGTGTCTGCATACCCTCGACCATGCCCAGGCCCGCGCGCAGGATTGGAACAATCGCCAACTTCTTGCCGGCAAGCCTCTTGACTGTCGTCTTTGTAATCGGCGTCTCGACCTCGACATCCTCGAGCTCAAGATCCCTTGTCGACTCAAAGCACTCCAGCATGGCGATCTCGCCCACCATCTCGCGGAACTCCTTGGTACCTGTCCTCTTGTCGCGGATGATGCCAATCTTGTGTTGAATTAGCGGGTGATCCATAACTGTTACTTTTCCCATGATACACTTCTCCCTTTTTGTGCCTGTCACCAGACTTTTTCTGCAATTTGTCACTGGTGTCCAGGATGTTTATTTGTTTTCTGGTAACTGTTCATTGATCTGTATCCGTTCTGTCTGCGACAGCTTGCTGCTATTGTTCTGGTGACAGGTGCCAGTCAGCAGCGGATGATGTGATGGCCGGCGGCCTTCAGGAGGCGGTTCATGATGGCCATGCCCATACGAGGCGTCTCGAAGGACTCTGAGAAAGCAACTTCCACGCCGTCGGTGTCAAAGTCGCGGAGAACTTCAAAGAGGTGGCGGGCAATCTCCTCGTCGTCGCTTCGGGAACCGATGTCCCTTATGTCGTCGGCAACATAGAGGCTCCGTGTCTCGTCGGTCGCGATGACCCCTACTTTCTTGCCCTCTGCATGAGCTGCCTCCGTCAGGCCGTTGATCGTCGCAACAACGGCCTCACGGCTGCCCTCGACGACCGCCAGATCGCACCTGGGCGCGTAGTGACGGTAGCGCATACCGGGCGCCTTGGGGCGTATGCCCTTATTGGCGTTGGCGTCAAGGATGCCCGGGTCGATCTTCACTTCCCCAAGGACTTCCTCCAGCATCTCCTTATTGATATAGCCGGGTCTCAAAATGACCGGAATATCCTCCGTGAAATCGACGATGGTCGACTCAAGACCGATATTGACAGGCCCGCTGTCGATGATCATGTCGATTCTCCCGGACAGGTCCTCAATGACATGGCGGGCAACCGTCGGCGACGGACGTCCCGACGTGTTGGCGCTGGGAGCCGCAATGTAGCCTCCCTCCGCCCGGATGAGAGCCGCCGCCACCGGATGAACAGGCATGCGGACCGCCACGGTGGGCAGGCCTCCGCTCGTCTCGAGTGGCACCTTGTCCGTCTTTGGAAAGATCATCGTGAGCGGACCTGGCCAGTAGGCCTCCGCCAGCCTCTTGGCCTGCTCCGGAACATCCGTCACAATCGGATAGAGATGATCCATATCCGCGATGTGGACAATGAGGGGATTGTCCGACGGCCTGCCCTTGGCCGCATAGATCTTCCTCGACGCGTCCGGATTCAGGGCGTCGCCCCCCAGCCCGTAAACAGTCTCCGTGGGAAATGCAACCAATCCGCCCTTTTTCAAAATGTCCCCGGCGTGGTCAATGATCTCCTGATCGATCCTATCCGGATCGACCATCTTAATCTCTGTATTCATATAGAAAATGTCATCTTCCTTCTTTATCGAATCGTTCCGTCAAGACACTGGAGAATCATCGCCCGGATCATTTTCATCACTTGCATCCGTTTCATCTTCTTCATCGAGTTCGAAATCGCCGTCGTCGAGGGCCATGCCGACGCCGCCCAGATCAAGCTCATCGTCTTCCTCGTCGTCCTCGAAATCATCCATATCGCTCTCATTTTCATCATAATCGCCGGCGTCGATGGTGTCCTCCAGATGATCAGGCAGAGAATCGGTGATCTCATGGATCTCCTTATAGGACTGCATGAACTTCTTCTGCATCTTGTTGAAGCTGTCGACGATCTCGTCCATGCGAAGGCGGATCTCATCGTACTGGTCACTGCCATGGCGAATCTCCGCGGCGACGTCTTCCCTGACGTTACTGACGCGGCTCTTCGCCTCCGCCTCAGCGTCCGCAATAATCTTGTCCGCCTTCTCTTTAGCGTCGGCCAGAATCTGGTCGGCCTTCATGCGGGAATCAAAGACAAGCTCGCCGATCTGCTGGTAGTTGTCAATGTATTTCTGATACTTGGTGCGGATGGTATCCTCCAGGCGGTCCAGCTGCTCATCTTTCATGACGATGCGATTCTTCAGGTCATTGATGACCTTGTTGCGGTGATCGAGCTCCCTCTCATATTTCTCGATCATTGCCTGTTTCTCGTCGTCCTGCTTCTCCAGATACTGGAGAACTTCGTCCTTGTCAAACCCCCTCACGGCCTGCTTGAACATATTGATGTAATAGCTCATAGCCTCTACTCTCCTTTCGAACGATTTACCCCTATTTGAGATAGTCGGATATAATCGACCAGATATCGTCATTTTCAAAGCCAAGCTTCCACTCGGCCACACCCGCCAGACCTCTCGCACGGACAGCTTTCATTTTCTCCTCGATGGACTTCTCCTCTTCCATCCAGATCTGGTAGCGGACACCGCTGACGGTCATGTCGCCGACATACTGGCCGGCATTTTCATCCCATTTGGTCTCCATGCCGAGGCTCGACACAGCAGCGGCCGCATCGGCCATGCCGTAGCTCGTGCAGTCCGGCGTGCCGCCGTCTTCTGTCTGCCAGAGCCTTGTGTAGAAGGGCAGGGCAGCGATCACTTGGTCGGCCGGAACCTCACTCAACGTGTCATCAAGTCCCTTCTCGACATAACGCAGGGAGGCGACGGATCCAGCCTCCTCGGAGCCCTTGGTATGCTCATCATAGCACATAACGACGACATAATCAGCTACCCGGGCCTGCTCTCCTCTTCCCATGAAGGAAGTGAATGTCGGCACATAATTATCTACGGAAAGGACATACCCCTCCTTGCGAATCGCTGCGGACAGTTCCCGGATAAATTCCAGAAAATCTGCCGCGCTTGTTTTCGTCACTTTCTCAAAGTCCACGTTGAGCCCATCCGCGCCGGATGTGCGAAGACCGCTCAGAACAGCTGTGATCATGGCCTGCCGGTTCTTGTAGGTGGACAGGGCAGCTGCGGTGGACTTGCCTGAATTCACGCCGCCGTCGAAATCGTTGAGGACAGCCCACACTTTGAGGCCGGCGGCATGGGCCGTGTCCACATAGGTCTTGCTCGCAAGGGAGTCGATCGCCCCCGCGTCACTGTTCAGGAAAAACCAGGTCGGGGCGATGACATTGACGCCGGACACGTTTCTGATAGCGTCCGGGAGGGCGTCATTCGACGCCTGGGATGTGGTCTGGTGAAAGGCCATGTTGATTTTTGCAGCCCCGGCCGCCCGGTCGTGGTAAGAACCGATCGCGCTTGTGTGATCATCCTCCACGCTTCTGGAATCTGTCAGGCTCTCATCCTGCACATAGCCGATGATACCCTCACTGACAACACGGGTCCAGCCCTCCTTTTTCCCGTCGAGGGCCCCGCCGTCCGCATCGACATCGAGAACCTTCACGGAAGATCCATTTTCCAGATCGAGAAGGATCGGGGCCTTGATGCTGGGCTCATTTCTCACGGCCACACTCTTTTGAGCGCTGACCGTCTCCTCGACATGGGTAAAGTCCGTCGTGATGTAGACACGGTTGGGATTCTCAAACGTCTCCACATGAATGTCGGACCACTTCTGCAGCATGTCAAGCGACACGTACATAGTGCCGTCAAGGATCTGCACCCGGTTGTCGGCGGAAGCGCCGCTCTTCGACAGATCAATTGTCTTCGTATCTTTGGGCGTCGTAATGATCAGGGTCTTTGTGTCCTCTTCATAGAAAAAGGACGGATTGATCAGAGATGCAATACTCTCATAATCGAGGTAAATGTTTCCGTCGATCATCTTTCCGGTCGACTCTGAGACGGACCCGTCCGCAGTGATTGCGACCTCATCTTCATCCTGCAAATGAAAATAGCTTTCTGCGTCCATCCTCTTATTCGATGGAATTCTCTTTTGAATCTGCGTCACCGCGATGCTGGCGACTAAAATAAGCACCATGAGCAGAAGAACGATGACGACAGGGCTTTTTTTTCTGTTCTTTTTTTCCATATATTTCCTCGCATTCAGGGCTATTATAACCCTTCCCTTAAATGGAAGCAACGAAAAAAGAGAGGCTGGCGATTTGGGTCAGAAGGTTGTGTTACAGTTCACGGGTCAGCCAGAACTGTCCCGAAAAAGCACTTCCTTCGCGGCCACCCCTCAAAGGTCCACTCCGGAAGTGCTTTTTCGAGGCAGCAACTGGCTGACGAGTGAACAGTAACAGGACCGCCGTTACTGTTCACGGGGCACCCCGGTGCGTAGCAAAAAGACCTTCCATCAGGGCGCATTCGAATTTGCGCGC
>OMTP01000067.1 GCA_900313955.1 uncultured Lachnospiraceae bacterium
GCAGGCGGCGAAAATCGAATGCGCTCCGGAAGAAGGCCTTTGTGCTCCGCGCCGGCGTGCCCTGTGAACTGTAATAGGGAGTGTTCAACACTGTGTTGTACACGAAGAACCGTCCCCGATTTGTGCACCCCTCGCACACTTCGCATAAGTCTCCCCGTTGCCAGGCACTGCAATGTTTATTGTCTCCTCTCAAAAGTATGGCCTTTCATACCTTGTATTGAAAATGATCGTTCTTGACGGTATAAAAAAGATACCTTATGATCAAATCATCAAATACAAGGAGGCAAGAAAATGGATCAACAGAAAATGCCTGTGATCTTCTCCGGTCATGGCAGCCCAATGCTGGCGCTGGAGGACACAGAAGTCACCAGAGGTCTGAGAGAGATCGGAAAAGAAATCATCGAAAAACACGGAAAACCGAAGGCCATTCTGGCTGTTTCTGCTCACTGGTACACAAGAGGCACTTTTGTGCAGCGATCAGAGACTCCCAAACAGGTCTATGACATGTACGGATTTCCCAGACAATTATACGAATTCAAATACCCCGTCAAAGGGGATATCGTCCTGGCGGACAGAGTGACAGATCTCCTTGGCGAGCGCGTCAGAATCGATAACAGCTGGGGCATCGACCATGGCACCTGGACCGTATTATGTCACATATTCCCCGAGGCGGATATTCCCGTCGTACAGCTGTCCGTAGACGCAACAATTTCCCGTGAAGAAATTTATACCATCGGGCAGGATCTCAGCAAACTGAGAGAAGAAGGCTATCTCATCTTCGCAAGCGGCAATGTCGTCCACAACCTCCGCATGGTCGAATGGAACAACCCGGATGGAACACCCAAAACCAAGACCTTCAACAAATCAGTCATTGAAAAAGTTCTCACCAGAAACGACCAGGCTGTCATGGAATATGAAAAAATCCCTTACGCATCCTATGCCGTGCCGACGCCGGAGCACTTCCTTCCCCTCATCTATATGCTGGGAGCCGCCAAGGGAGAAACCCCAAAAGTATTCAATAACCACTCGGAACTTGGATCCATCTCCATGACAGGATTCTCCTTCGGGCTGTAAAGTACAACTCCGCTTATCATCGAACTTGCAGTTAGAGGCCTCTTCGGTGCCAGGCACCGGAGAGGCCTCTAACTCTCTGCGGCTGCCCCTGTGTCTTAGGTGGCATTTTGGTAAGTAGGTGAATTTAAAGTGCGTACTTTTCAGATTTTGATTTCCTGCTAGAATCGTAACCATAAAGAAACAGCAAACATATTTATCAAAGGGGATAAATAAAACTACAGAGGTAGTGCTATTTATCCTCTTTTTTGTTGTGCAGAGGAGGAAAATTTAAAGTGAAAACACAGGTAAAGAAGGTCAAAATCACGGTCCTCAGGACAAACTTTTATGAGGATCTGGTAAAGGAGTATGGAGCAGAGGGCTTTACGACTTGCGAGCTGCACAGGCCTGGGCAGGTCTTCTACTCAAATGGATGGCAGAAACCGAGCGGGCTGTGCGACAACGCATGGAAGTGCATGAGTGACTATGTGCTGTCGATCTCGCAGGGAGGCGGGGTGATCTACGGTGAAGGCAACTGGTGCAGAGAGCCGGACATGTGTGTCGTCGGATGTAATGACGGCCTCAGAACCGTCATTTTCAAGCTGGAGAGATTTGATGAAGATCCGGATACCTTTAACGAGGATCTGAGCATTTGCAAGGATATGCACATGGATCCATCGGATACATCGACGAAATAAGTGGTTATGAAGAGAGAGGTGGTTCAATGCAGACGTTTAATATATTCATGCTCATCATGAGCTTTGGTGTTGGCATCTTTGGTGCCACGATCGGAGGTCTTGCAACATTCGTGATGACAGGTGTCATCGCTGCATCCGAGGCGGTGTGTTCACTTACCGGGGCGACTGGGGGAGTCGCGAATACATTTGAGCTTGCGTTTCAGCTGTTTCCGCCGAATGTATTTTTCGTCAGTGCGGCAGGTGCGGCAGCAATTTCCGCAAGGAGAGGAACACAGGAGCACGGCGAGGATATGATCCGTTCTGTCTACGGCAACATGGATCCGGTTGCTCTTCTGGGCGGCGGCATCATCGGAGCTGTCAGCTACTGCCTGAGACTTCTGACGGAGACGGCCGGATTTCAGAGCATCTTTCCTACAGATTCCGTCTGTGCTGTCGCAATACCACTGATGATTCTCATTCGTCTTGTCTTCGGCAAATCCGGACTCACCGGAAATAAGGAACTCCGTGCCAAAGATCACGGTGGTTATGTGCCAAAGGGAGCAAGGCTCGCCAACGATATCATTCTTGGACTTGCCTGCGGCGCCATGGTTTCGGGACTCACCGCTATGCTCTATGAAATGGGAGTTGACGTCTCGCCTCTCCCGGTATTCTTCTTCGGAGTCGGAGCAATCACACTCGTCTTTATGTGGGGAGGTTCTTCTCTTCCCTGTACTCATCACATCGTCAATCAGGCCTGCTACGGAGCAGTCCTCGCACTCACCGTCGCTCATATGAGCACGGGAGGCGCAGTCGCCGTAGGAATTGTGACAGGCATCGCGACATCGGTTCTGGGAGATATTCTCGGAATGACATTCAATTCATATCATGACACTCATATCGATCCGCCGGCATTTGCCATTTTACTCGTTCAGCTGGTGCTTGGCTGGATCTTTCTGTAAATGAGATACACACCATTTTCCAAATGCATATTGAAAAGGAGGTTGCTTATGGAAGGTAAAATGAGAGGTTACGCAATGATGGACGTCAACAAGACAGACTGGGTGGAGAAGGATATTCCCCAGATCTCCCCGATGGGAGCGCTCTTAAAGCCCATGGCTGTGGCCATCTGTACGACAGACATCAAGATGGTGAAGGGCATGTTTGGTCCCAAGCACAACAGAATTCTCGGCCATGAAGCGGTCGCGGAAGTTATAGAAGTCGGATCCATGGTCAAACTGTACAAGCCGGGCGACAAGGTCATCGTTCCCGCTGTTGTTCCGGAGTGGGGCGCAATCGCCTCTCAGGAGGGATATGCTCAGCACAGCAACGGTGAAAATGGCGCATGGCTCTACTCCAACCTGATCGACGGTGTCTTCTCGGACTACTTCGCATGCCCGGAGGCCGACGCCAATCTGATTCCTCTTCCGGAAAATATCAAGCCTGAGCACGCAACCATGCTCTGCGACATGGTTCCTCCAGGGTTCACATCAGTCGAACTGGCTGGCGTCAACTTTGGCGACACAGTCCTCATCATCGGCATCGGTGGAGTCGGCCTCATGGCGACAGCCGCATCCTACATGAGAGGAGCCGGAACCATCATCACTGTCGGCAGAAGACAGATCAGCAAGGATCTGGCAAAGAAGTACGGCGCTGACTATGTGATCGATTACACAAAGGGAGAGATCTACGAGCAGGTGATGGAGATCACCGGCGGCAAGCCTGTTGACTGTGTCTGCGTCTGCGGCGGCACCGCGGAGAGCAGTTATACGACCGCATTCCGCTGCGTGAAGCCGGGAGGAAAGATCGGCAGTGTCATTTCCATCGCCGCAACCGACAAGATTTCCATCTCCGGAGCTATCAACGCCGGTATGAACGATAAGATGATCATCGGAGCCGGCATGTACACAGGCCGCGCAAAGCTGGGCAAGCTCGCAAAGCTCATGGAGACCGGACGTCTCGATGTCAAACCACTGGTCACTCATGTCTACCACGGCTGGGATGAACTACCGGATGCTGTTCAGATCATGACCGACAAGCCGGACGTCCTCATCAAGCCGGTTGTCGTTTTCGATTAAGCTTATAAAAAGGCAGGGATATACATGAACGTACTTGTAATTTCTGGATTTCTCGGTGCCGGCAAGACAACATTTATTAAAAAACTCGTGAAAATGACTGGAAAGACCTTCTGTGTCTTTGAAAATGAGTATGCCGGCTCCATTACTGACGAGACAGAACTGAAAAGCGATGATGTCCGCGTGTGGGAAATGACAGAGGGCTGCATCTGCTGCACCATGAAAAACAGCTTCTCCAACAAGCTCATGAATATCCTTGCCATGCTGAACCCGGATTATCTGATCGTCGAGTCGATCGGCGTCGGCTATCTGTCCAGGATCATCAAAAACATTCAATCGGTGGAGCACCAGAACCTGCATCTTCTTCAAGCGATCACAATTGTCGATGCCGTGGCATGTGAAAATTCGCATGCTCTCAATGATCCGCTTTTTAAAGATCAGATTGAAAATGCCCAGACCATTATCCTCTCAAAAAGTGAGGCGCTGAGTCAGAGTGAAAGGACGGTCGCCGAAGAAAATGTCAGAGCCATCCATCCGGATGCCCACATCGTCACAGAGCATTACTCGCATAAACCCAAATCTTTCTGGGACGCTCTTCTTCTGACTCAGTATGACGGAAGTCCTGTAGAGCAAAGTGCGCCGGAGGAGGTCTTCGAAAACCTCACCCTTGACAATGTCCGTCCTAAATCACTTGCCGTCCTGTTGGCTCTCTTGCAAGATATGCTGAACGGCCGCTACGGACAGGTCGTCAGGGCTAAGGGATTTGTCAAAGCTGAGGGCAACTGGATCAAATGCGATCTCTCTGGCGATCGGTATTCCCTCACATGGATAAAAAATGCGCCGCGAAGCAACTTCGTCTGCGTCGGCCACGATCTCGATCGCAGGGGAATTGAAAGTTGCTTCTCCCAGGAGATCATCCGCATGAAGCGCCAGAATTCAGACACTGTCCGGCAGTTGATCTGCGGATAATAACAGATAGATAGATGAGACATGGGGGCAGATTTGTTCCCATGTCTCATCCGTGTTTTTGACATGGTCTTTGAGATATGCTATGATTGCATCATCCATAGAGAAAAGCAAAGAGGCTGTACGGATAGATATCGGCGCAGTCTCTTTTTGTTTATGATGAGAGGCAGCGATGAAAAACGTAATCATCACAGGAAGTCACGGCAAGTCCTCCTGCGCAAGACTTTTAAATGAAGCAGTAAATAGAGAACACCTTGCTTACAAGGTTCATATGGTACCGCTCGACCGTCTTGATGACGTGGAAGTCCATCCCGACGTCCTGATCGTCACCAATATATGCGCCTACCCGCTTAAAAACATGAGCTCCTATCAGGAATGCGTGGAAGAGATCGACCGCCTTATGGAACTGCAGACCGAGGAGGATCTCTTCATCCTCAATGCCGATTACAGCTTTATTTTATCCATGATCAGCGGCCCCTTAAGAGGTCGGATGAAAATGTTTCGTCCCAGAAAAGATGAATCCGTGGATGTGTGGGTCGATTATGAAAATGACTTTCTCATGGAGAAGGACGGCGATATCGCAGTTCCGGTTACAAAAAGAAGTCTTCTTAAGGTACCAGGGCTCAGGGCAGATGAATTCTACTGCGCCTGTACTGCCTTTCTGATTGAGTGTCTGGAGAAAGAGAAGATAGCAAATCTCTTAAAAACATTTTCCGGAGCGGAAGGACACTTTGAATATGTTGGCAGCTACCGCGGAGGTCCCATTTTCAATAACGCATGTTCTGTTTTGCCGTCTGATGCTGTCTATTCACTGATGCCATTTTATAAGAAAGTGATCTTTATTACGGGAGGTCTTTTAAAGGGATGGCCATACAGGGGGCTTGGACTTATTAATGTTACGTACGCCAGAGAGCTGATTCTCATTGGTGAGTCCGCCAATGAAATCGAGCGTGAGACGAAGAAGGCGAGCTGTTACGATCCGGCCAAGATTCGGATTGACAAGGTGATGTCCATCGAGAGGGCTGTTGAGCTTGTGCAGGAGATTGCCGAGGAGGGGGATCCTGTTGTCTTCTCACCCTCGACCCCGCTCTCGGACCCCTATGATTATCTTGCGGTGGGCTGGGAATTTAAGAAATGCATGGAAAAACTGGAGGAGTTTGTATGAGCGTCAAAGATCTGGACGGACAAATCCACACATTGAACGACACCCCATTTGGTTACACAATGAACATCATCGGCGGCAAATGGAAAATGGTCATCATGTACTATCTCGCCGAGCGCCAGCCCGTGCGCTTCAATGAGATGCAGAAATACATCGGCAACATTGCCTACAAGACTCTCTCCCAGCAGCTCAAGGAGCTGGAAGCCAACGGCATCGTCTACCGCAAGGAATATCCTCAAGTGCCGCCCAAAGTGGAATACTATCTCACGGAGCGGGGCATGTCTCTTATTCCTATCCTCGAGGAGCTCTGCTACTGGGGTGTGGATCACCAGAATGACCTATAAAAGAAGCATCAATGGCAGGAGGTGGTTTTATGCCAACAATTACACAAATCTCTGATTTGAGGAATTATCGTTCGGGCGAAGAAGAGGGATGGATATCCGAAGACGATATACGTACTCACTTTAAGAATCGCAGGAACGAGCACTGATGAGTTGTCACCATCGAAGTGGCACGAGTACTTCATGGGAAGATGGATTGTTACTGTTCACTCGTCAGCCAGTTGCTGCCTCGAAAAAGCACTTCCGGAGTGGACCTTTGAGGGGTGGCCGCGAAGGAAGTGCTTTTTCGGGACAGTTCTGGCTGACCCGTGAACTGTAACGATGGATTACATGAAAGTACTTTTTATCCAACGAAAATTGACAAGATAAGAGATTGATGTTACAGTAATAACTGCAAATGAGTAATGAGAAATCACGTTCTCAAACGGAACCCCCGGAAGATGCCACTTCCGGGGTTTTCTTCGCTATTTACGGTTGCGCTTCCGATGTGGAGCTGCCCCAGTGCCTTTGAATGCGAAGTTACGAACTCTAAGCGAACTAGCTTCTTTTTTATACGAACTTTTATGCGAACTAAATTTTCCATTTAGCGAACTAATTGTGTACTACTAAGCTTATTTCGTAGTATAATACTATATAGTAGTCCACGAAAACTCACCCCAAGCGGAGGCACATACATACTATGTATATTGAAGAGCTTATCCCAAAAATCAACCTCGAAGACTACAACAACGAATTTAAAGGCATTATTGGGGAGAAGAATAGCAACGACTTTGGCTGGCTAAAGACCATCGCCGCATTTGCCAACACTTGCGGGGGCAATCTCTATATTGGCGTCGACAACAGGACCCACAAAGTTCTTTCATTGGATCATCGCACTGTCGACCAGCTCTCTCTCCTCATCAATCAGCGTGTTCGTGAGAGGATCACTCCAGCAATCAAATACTCGATCCAACCGATCCCTGCGGACAATACTGTCCCAACACGCTATGTGTTAGTAGTCAAAGTAGAACTTTCCGGTCAGCTTCCTGTCTATGTTCATGAAAATGGCCTCATGGGCATCTATGTTCGCAGTTTTGGCCAGACCGTCCTTGCAACTCCAGAGCAGATTCGCGATATGGTTCTCATGAGTGAAAATGTCCCTTTCGATAAGCCTTTCTCTACTGAAGACTACAAACGCAGTGACTTCTCTGCGGTATTTTCTTATGCACAAGAGCATAATGTAGCAATCACAGAGAAAGCTCTCATTTCCTGCGGATTCATGTCCGCGGAAAAGAAGCTCTCCCGCGGCGCCCTGCTCTTCCGCGATGACTGCTCTTCGATGATCACAAAAATTACAGCTACCCTCTGGCCCGGCGTTTCAAAAGGCGATTCCGTCGTTCTCGCCTCCGAGGATTTTATTGGCAATCTGCTAAAAGGCGTTCAATTTGCGACGAATTTCATTCGTTCTCACTCCATCAACGGCTTCGTAAAGCAAAGCGATAGCCGCACCGACCTTTTCTCCTATCCCGAGCGATCCGTTCTCGAGGGAGTTGTCAATGCCATCGGCCACCGCAATTACTTTATTAGCGGCTCCCAGATCGAGATCAATATGTTCCGCGATCGCCTGGAGATCACCTCGCCCGGAGCCCTGCTCGGTGTGAAACTCATGAAAAAGGAAACTGACATCGCATCGATCATCCCGCGCCGCCGCAACGAGGTCATATGTGGCACTTTCCAGCTTCTCCACCTCATGGAGGAAAAAGGTTCCGGCTTTGACAAGATTGAGGAAGACTACAGCCACTACGACAGCAAATACGCTCCCTACGTCTCCTCTGCCTCCGACTCTTTCACCCTGACACTTCCGAGCCTCACCTGGCACGGCACCCTCCTCGACGAGAATGCCTCCACTCCCGTCCGCACCGACACCGTCCTCCACGGAAAAAACGACCTCGCCATCCTCTCCTACTGTTATGGAAAGGCTCGTTCCGTCACAGAAATCGCTGCGCATCTCGGCATCAAGCCCTCCACCTACCTGCGCAAGAAAGTCATCCTTCCTCTCGTAGAAAATGGCTACCTTCTCGCATATGGCGAAGACCGCAGTATCACCTACAAATCGAATCCGGAAAATGTTTTTCCGGAAATCTGAAAATACGGCTTGCGGCCACCCGGAGGTCTATCCCTCTAATTAAAAAGCAGGCAAGGGATTGCCCTTGCCTGCTTTTTTAGAATTCGTCTTTGTGTTCCTGCAGATAGTCGACGATTACGTCGGACTCATAGCCTGCGCCTTTATCCGTCTCCTCCGGATTGATCGGTGGCGGTGTCATCTTCTTTTTTATCCGAAGTGACTGCCTCGTTACCAGTTTCGTCGGTCTTGCCATCGGGTGATGTGGATCCGGCTGTATCGCCGGGAGCCACATCATTATTCTGATCCGATAGCGTTTCGGACGCATTCTCATCCTTCTCACTGTCAGTGGTGCTGCTTACTGTGGAAGCGACATTTTCCTCCTGCTCAACTATTTCGTGGTCTTCAATAGATTTTTTGAACTCTGCTGCATCCCACTTGGCATTTTCTGCCTGCTGCTCTTCTGTGAGGTCGTCACTTGTCAGTCTCAGGGTTCCGTAAATGCGCTGCACGTTGTAGTTGGACGAATCTGTACCGGGCTTAAACTCAATCTGAAAATAATTTTCAACCGAATCCTGGCCTGGCTGAATCGTGGTGTGATTTACATAAGTTGCACCATCACCTTTGATAAATCCGGTTCCTCGGACAATGTACTTCTTATTGGAGTAGACGGTCGCATTTGCAGAGCTGTCGTCTGCCGGCAAGTCAAGATCGTTATCAGATGTTGTGCCAGCATCTCCGCCGCTGACTTTCCAGGTGTAGGAAGCAGACTCAATGATGATCGCACGCTTGATGATGTTCACATCTACTTTGTCGCTTCTCCAGTAAACAGAGCCTGCTGCTCCATCTTTTCCTTCTTTGACGAGGATCGCCTGTGCCGTATAAGCGCCCACATTTACAGGCTTATCGACAGGATCGTCGGTCGCCTTATCGGTGTAGGTTATCTTCAGCTGGACATCCTTCTCTTCGAGCTCTTCCATATCCAGACCGCTTGTGTCAATTGTTGCTTCGCAGGGCTTGCCATCATAGAACTTGGAATTGCCGGTGAATAGAAACGTGGATTCCGTGCTCGGCTCGTACACCATAGCAATCTCTACAACAGTCGCCAGATCCTCCGGTTGATTAATACGAACTGCCGTTTCGGTTTCTTTGAGATCACCATGATTCAGTGTATATCCTTTAAAGGTATATCCATCCATAATCGGTGGCGTGTACAAAACAGAGTCATCAACCGATTTCACTGTTTTGGTCGGCGTAAGCTTTAACTGTACCGTATCTGTCGGATCCTTCTCATTTACAAATAGGCCATAATAACTCACTGCGTATGACCAGACATTCTCCTGCTTGTAGTAAACAAAGGTAAATACATCATTTCCTTTCAAAATGCCTTTCTGAGGATCTTTCGACAATGTCATGTAATCTTTGTAGTCACCTTCGAGCACAGGAGGATCTACTGATACTAATTCTCCGATTTCACCAGGATTCCCAGTGATTTCTTTCAGAATATTGCCGCCACCATCTACACATCTGATCGTGTAGGTGGTAGGTCCTGCTGTCTGCTTCCACTGTGCATAGACATCAAGATTTGTAGTAATCTGCATGGATGTAGGAACAGCCTGATAATCATCCTCTGACTTGATCGCCCATCCACTAAATATGTAATTTGCCCTCTCCAGATGCTGATCAACACTTGATTTCTCAATGGCTTCAGCCAACGTGGTGCCCTTAACAACTTTCGCTGTATATGTGGTATCTGTCTCATCCGCCAAATGGAAGGTAACCGTATAGCTCGGTTTACTCCAATGAGCAAAGAGCTGAACATTGTTGTATGGCATATAGCATGCCGTACTGTCATCGCCCTGGCCACTGAAAACACCCTTCGCATCTGCTGTCAATGTGCCGTCCGCATTGACGATCTTCGTACCACCTTCGATGGAATCATACCAGCCTTCAAAAATGGAATCCGAATCTTCGCTGGCAGGAACATCCACCTTGTCACCGTAGGGAATCATGTCATCTGTCAACTTATCAAGATACAATTTTGAAACTGAGGACAAGGCACTCCCTGTTGAACGATCTGTCGCGTTATTTAAGAAAATCTGATATGTACTGCGCTTATATAATCCAAATGCGATATAGGCAATTTGAGTATTCCAACCGCTGCCCTTTCTGCCTGGGAAGGAGATTCCGGAATCCGCATTAAGATTAGGATTCTCATCCACGCTGCCATCCTCATACAAGTACACATAACCGGCAGGTTCATATCCTGGGTACAGAGGATCAAAATAATAATGAGATGCATTCCCCATGTAAATGATATTGGTCGCGTGTTCTTTATCTAATGTAAAATCACTGTTTGTTATTGTCTGCTCTGCTGTTCTTCCGCTATCAGTTTTCTCCTTCACATGGTAGACATAATATTTTGGTTTTTCATCCTGTATCGCTCCCACACATAGAAAATGGATCGTATCTCCCTCAAACGGAGAAACTCCGGTTGAAATCGGGAAGTCAAATACAGACAAAACATCGGTCGTTACATTAACTCCCTCTTTGGAAGGCGTCCATCTATAGTAACCAGGATTTTTATCATCCTCTGGATTCCAGGTATACCCTTCGTTACTGAACTCCTCCTGATAAAGGCCTGTCCATTTCCAGCCTGTAGACGCAGCATAAAGCCCGGATACTCCATCAACTGTCAACCACCGAGCATTTCCCGTAGCAGGGATATCTGCATTTTGAAGATAGTAGTCAGTAATATCGTCTCTACTTGTAGTTCCAGCCAGCTTCTCTGAGTAATACGGTTCAAAGCTTGAAGAAATATAGTGAACCGTTGCATCTTCCGTCTTTGGCAGCGATTGCCTCCATACCCATCCCTTATATCTAACATACTTCAGTTGGCCGTTGGAGGAAGGCCTGATCTCAGTTTTCACAGCATCGCTATAAGTATACCTATAGCCTGTCCTCCACGAGCCGGTTTGCTTTACTGTGATCTTATATACAGTAACACTTGTATCGAGAGGAACCGCTTCTAAGAGCTCTCCCACATTTTCGCTGCTTCCATCGAAGAAGAAGGTAACTACATTGCGATCGTAATACAGCTTAATGACACTCGTTCCATCTGCTTTGACCGTTAGATCATTACGACTAAGCGTAATAGCCTTATTCAGACTAAAATGCTCATATGTATAAGCCACACTCTGATCGTACTGCTCTACCGATACATCCGGCAGCGATGTGTCATCTACTTCCGATTTCAGATCCGGTAATAGATCCATAATCTTGGACAACTCTACAGAACCGACTGGAAGTCCATTAGCTTTGATATTGTCATTTATCGATGTTTCGGTATCTGTGTAGGTGTAGAAATCATAATGTTTATTGTCATCTGAATAATCTTTTCTATCCGTCGCCTTCTGGCGATAAATCTCAATACGGACATGTGCGTTTTTGTTATCGACCCAATTAGCCACTGCCCATACATTCTGCGCGGGCATAGTGGTACTGATGACCTCATTATTAACCTTGACAGGTGGCATAGACGATGTCTCAGAACTCGAACCATCATCATGTTCGCTCTCACTTTGAAGTTTCCAGGGAGTCTCTTCGTTGAGGGCAGCTCCAGCTTTCGCAACCGTATTCGATTCTTTTGTTTTGGACTCAGATGGAAGTATAACCGGTTCCCCGTAGGAATAGAGCCGTGAAGGTATAATTCCCTGTGTGGTACCGTCTTCGGTCGTATACATTCCACCATTCAAATCATAAAGCAGTGTATATTGATTCCGCTTGTAATGGATCTCAACAATATCTAAGTCAGGATCACCACGAACTACAATTGTATTGAATGGCTGTGCGGTAAAACCTCCCTTCAAGATTGTATCAGAAACTAAATCCTTCACTTCGGGAACATCACCTACATGTGCAGCAACGTTTTCTGTCACAGTGTAGCTGGTGTTGTTTTCATTGTAGCCAGCATTAGCAACTGCACTCACAGCTTCTTCTCTGGACAGACCATCTCCAATGATCACGTCTCCCTTATTCTTATTAGTTGATTCAAAAATATGTTTAACCGTATAAGTGACTTCTACGCCTTCATAAACAGCAACATACTCTGTGTCATAATATGTGTCTTCTCCCGTCTTATCGTCCGAATCAGCTGTAACGGTCAACTTATAATTTATTGTTCCGTCATCACCAGTCTCTGATTTTATTTCTGCAATACTTGAATCAGTAACTTCTTTTACGTCTCCATTCTTGCTCTTTTTATATACGGTAGTCGGCTTCGAACCGGCTTTCGCTGGGAGTGTGATCGTTCCGTTTGACCCTAGCTTCTTATGCTGTAATTCCTGAATCCTCCTGGAGGTAATACCAGCTGGTGTCGACGAATCGCCTGAAGCGAAATTCACAATAATCGTGTAATATTGTTTTTCAGAATACACTGCAAAAATTTCGCGCGTGCCCTGCTTCACATTCTTTCCAAGTTGCTCTTTCAAACTATTATCTGTGTTGTCCACCCTGGTACCATTTGAATTCTCATCATAGAACCATCCCAAAAAAGTATGCCCCGGGAACTCCTTCGAAGGTGGTTTCGGCAACTCTATTTTTCCTTCTTGGATCTCGACATTCTCACGAATTATTCCTCTATGCGGCTGGCCTTCATTTGCATCCGGCACATAATATCTGAGGGTTACATACCTATCCTCAGTTTTTTCATAATGCACAGTGACATCCATCTTCGCCCTGACATTATCCAGGGTAGTTATAGGCGCACTCCCCCCTGTTAAAAACTGTTTGGTTTCTCCATGGAAAGTATAGTACTTTTCATCTGCGTTCTTTGTGTTCGGATCATAGTAAACCGTGCGATCCGCTTTACCGTCTCCGTCTGTATCTTCTTTCCAGCTCCAGGAGCCAATCCACTTGTTTATTGGGTCAGTGGTTACTGTAGGAACAAGAGCTGCCTCTCCATACGTGGGATACTGAGTCTGTGGAATCGATGGGTCGTATGTATAAGGAGTCTTGCCATCTTCATCAAAGAAGCGAACTCTGAAGATGACCTTATTCATTTCCGGCCAGTCACCGACATGGGTATTCGTAGGTACCGCTGCCGCTACGCCTGCCAGCTCAGCCACGCCTTTGTAAGAATATGTTTTTGGAAGCGTGTTGTCATAGGGGACAGCAGTAATTGTGCCTTTTTCAAATGGAGTGCCCAGTGTTCCGATTGTTGCCACTGTGGCATATTCCGACCCTTCGCCACTTGCAATATGTAATCCAGAATTAGCCGGATACGCACTAGCCTCATTGATTCCAGCAAGGACATAGACATTCGTGCTGCCAGCAGCCAATGATCCATCTCCTATAAAGGTCTTGCAAGCATCACTCGTTGTGGTCGCAGTAAGAGCTGTCGTATAAGAATTTTTTACAACTGGTGTTGCTCCGTTTTCTCGCTGTGCTCCAATAAATCCACCTGTGCCTTTATTTGAACCCGTGGACTTCACAGAGGCAGTCGTATAGCAGTTTTCGATAGTCAGTGACTTCATTTCCCTACGGATTACTCCAATAAAGCCACCCGCTGCGGACCAGTCCCAAGAAGAAACATTTGCTCCCTTAACAACGTTAAAGTTTTGTGTGGAATATACTGAATTCTGGGTTCTGCCTGCTGCATAGCAATTCTTGATTGTGATATCAGACACATAGAGAGGATTTGTATCCTCGCCATCGCCAAGCACATCGCCCGCAAAACCGCCGGCGCTTCCACCTGTCGTGGACACAGGAATAGAGCAATAGCAGTTCTCTATATTCCCGGTTGTGCCCGACGGTGAAAAGATCCCTATGAAGCCGCCGACATTAATGCCGCCAGCTGTATTTTTTGCATGGACAAAGCCAGTGGCTCCTCCATCAACAAAACAATTGGAAATACTGACAGATGTTCCAGCTACATCCCCAGCCTGCCTCTGCAGCATCTCTCCGATAAAACCACCTGCTCCATGGTCATTTGCACCATCATTAGTAATGTGCAAAGATGTAGTGGCTTTGACATTGCTATTTGTCACAGAGAGAGTCTTTGCGCTCAGATTTCCGGCAAAGCCGCCTGCAGCGATATGATTGGAATTGATTGTAATTGTAGGCGCTGTAAGGGTGCAGTCCGAGATCTCGGCTTCTGTAAATGGAAAATGGACAGCGCCGGTCATGCCACCGGCATAAGCGGAACTAACGTCTACAGAAGAGGCATTTACGGACACATGATACAGCTTAACCGACTGATTGTTGCTTGTTGCTGAATAAGCAGATCCAATCACAACACCAGCGCCGTAGTATTTTTTATAGTTATCATCTTTAACAAGGTCGTTATCTCGCCCGTACACATGAACGGCACCGCCAATTGTAACGTCAGCTTTACTTGACGTTTTGTTTCCAATTTCAACTGAGCCTGTAACCTGTCCGACAAGACCACCAGCAGTATAGCCATTTGCAGAAGCTGCATTATCAGTATTTTCGCCGACAGTAAGACCCTCTGGGAGATGTACATCAGTGATTTTCAGAGTCGCATTCTGAGCAACACATGCTGCTATAACTCCCGCATTTGCATGAACTTCGTATACCTCTCCATTGGCAGAATCCGGCGATTGATCACCTGTTGTTGCCTTCACGGTCGGTGCCGTCTTAAAAGTGATGTTACTGATTTCGACTTTTTTATCTTTGTCAACACGGGTCACCAGGATCGCTGCTTCAACACCATTCTTATCACTGTTCACACTCTGTGTCTGCTTATCAAACACAAGATTTTGAATATAAATCTGGTCCGATGCAAGAAGACCAGTAAAAAGACCTGCTCGTCTGGTATACCCTGTGTATTTCGCTGTCTGCGGGCTTGTTCCCTCCTCACCAATCAAATTCAAGTTAGACAGAGTATGACCATTTCCATCAAATTTGGTTAAAGTGCGGCTGACAATACCTATAAAATTAGCATCTGAGTTATAGCTGTCCCAAGATGAATTAAACAGATAAAGAGGAGCGAGGGTATAGCCATAATCATCAACGGCTTTATCTTTTATCGCTTTAAAATCAAGGTCAGTCCTAAGTTCAGCTGTTGTAATATTAAACTTAGGATCATTAGTCTTCCCGATTGCAGAAACTGTTGAAATTTCCTCTGAGAGGTTCTCAAAATGACGGCGAGTCAAAATATTTGCTGTCGTTTTCGTTGAACCATCTGCAAAGAACGAATTATCTGTATCCCCCGCGATAAGGGTATGCTTTTCCTTATCGATGGTGACAGATGCCTTAACCTCGACATCGATATTGCCGCCTACAGCAAGTTTCGGGAAAATCTGCGCAAAGTGACCGTTCTTCACGCTGACGCTGTCCAGCAGAATGGTAGAAACAATCACATCATTTTTTTTCGTCTGCTTACCGGAAATGCCGTTATAATCTGCCTGATAAGAATTGGCTACTGTTGTATCTCCTGCGCCAGGTGTGAATTTTCCATCGGATCCTGCCTTTGGAATTTTAAACACCTGAGTGTCATGGATGTCGCTTTCATCATTTTCGTTGTAGACTTTGACATAATATTCAGGGTCGCCATTTGGATACAGCTTTCCATTGGGATCGGTAATCTTAAGGACAAGGTTCTCCCCATTGATGATCTCTACCTGAAGCGGTTTAAGTGTCGAAGATTTTTTTGTAGATGCAGCGACGACATCTTCGGTCAGACCGCCATAGCTCCCGACGATATTCCCGCGCTTGCCATACTGCTCCTCGGTTGTATCACAATCGACATCGTCTGCGGTGAGCGCCCTGCCTCCATTGGATTTATTGCTGTACCAGACCTTAAAGATTGATGCTGATGTGACATCGTACTTGATGATATAGCTGCCGCTGGTGCGCACTGTGCCATCAATCGAAAACTTAGGCAGGATATAGTCATCAAGAACCGGATATTTACCGAGATCAGACTCATCATTGACCATAATATAGCGGAAATCATGGTTCTGTACGAGCGCACTTGTAGTTGTTCCAAGAATCTTTATGCTGCTTGTTGCTTCACTGAGATTCTTGGTTCTGCTTCCTGTTGTCGAAACGTTGGTCACGCCATTTTCTGCCGCGCCAAGATCCTTATAGCCTGCTGAAGCGCGCAGAAATCCATCCCAGGAGCCATTTGCACGAGCGGTTGTCAACTGGTTCTGGGCTGCGTTATAAATTTCCTTGGCGACGTTATCAGCCTCGAGCTTCTGTAACTTTCTCTGATGGCTGCTCACAGCGACAAATGCAAATCCTGCAAGAATAATGATGATAGCCACTGTCAGCATGAGCTCGGCCAGAGTAAATCCCTCTGAATTTCTTAAATATCTCTTACTCATACGATTTTCTTTATTTTTCATGACAAAACTCTTTCTTATTAACTCAAAGCCTTCACTTTCACAGGGAGCATGGAACGAACCGTAACATCCTGTGTCTCAATCGGATCGTCCTCACTGCTCTTTGCGTATGTGTCAGTCGTATGAACCGTGATGGTATAGGTGAAATAGCCGAAGGATGTCGTCTTGGACGCATCATCAGGAGTAAAAGTCAAACTTGAAATTTTTGTATAAAGCTTTGTGTTATCCGGATTTGGGACAGCGGCAAAACTGCCGTTTTCTTTCAGTACACCGCCATTTTGGGAATCCTCGCTGTAGAGCTTGATCTGAATTCCCTTATTTGCATCTGCGCCATTGACAAAGGAAACTGCACACTCGCGATTGACGGTGTAGAACATATTTACTTCTCCGCTCGGAGCCTGCGTTGCTGACTGCAGATCCTGAGACAGAGCCGTGATTGTGGTCGACATCAATGTCTGGGCATCGGCTTTTGTGCGTACCTGATGATAGACGCGAACAGCCGCCGTGATGCCTGCCGTAATAGCAGCCATAGCAATCGACATGATGAGAACCGTGACCAGTACCTCGGACAGAGAAGCGCCACTTCTCCCAAGGAGCTTCTTCTTTATGCAGTTGTGAAGTCTGGACACCTTTTTCATGATCCACCTCACATGGAAATCTGGTTATTTGTCTGATCCGTAGGATAAAATGGTATCACTGTTAAACTCAAAAGCAGCACCCTTGATGTCGTCTACCTTAACCGGAAGATTCAGAGAACCAACACCCTCTCCAGGTATCTTTGTGCCATTTTGGATTTTTACAAATCCGATGTTCAAGTCGATTTTAAATGCGATATTTCCACCATCCACCTCAATGGGTGTGAGCCCTGAAGAAGCTTTCAGCTTGCTCGGCGGCACATCGTCAGACCCCGGAATATATTCCTCCAGCCGATTCGATGCGTCATAAAATCTGGCGGCAGTATTCTCGGATTTAGTGGCAATTTTTGTCGCAGCACCGACCATGGACGCAAGCATGACCGAACCAAGTGCGATAACGAGGACAGCGACCAGCGTCTCCGCCAGAGACTCTCCGCTTCTTGATTTTAATTTTGTATAAATACGATTTCTCATCGACTATCGCCTCTCTTAATTACTAAAAAAGAAATTCGTATTATCCAGTGCTGTTTTATTTGATGTAATCGTGACGTTGCTGCGCTTATCGTCAGTGACGTCAATTCCCCAGACGACATCTGCATTCGCTGTTGCTGTATGATCGCCGTTTTGGATCTTATATTTCACTTTCACCTGCGCCGGGATCTTTATGAAGAGAACATGATCTGCTTTTTTCACGGCCTCTTGAGGGTCAAGACTTGCCAAATCCTCTGTCTTTGACTTAATGGATGCCGCAGGATACAGCACGACGCTGATATTGAAATTGGCGTCTATGCTGAAAACTGCCATCACTTTCTGATCTTTTCCGCCATAGGATGCCGTGATAGTCGCCGGATCCTCCGTCGTATAGCGGAAAATGTCTCCATCGCTGTCGCTCAGCTGCCAGTTCCAGTTGTACTGGCCATCGGTCGTCTCATCCCAAGTGCCGGTGATGGGACGGCCTCCCTCCTTCACATTCATGTCCTTGAGGAAAATGAGTCCTCCCAGATTTCTCTCCAGGGTCTGGAGGTCACCTGTACTACCCATAAAAGTTATGTTGCCATTTGTATTCTGCAACAGATTCGAAAGGTCTTCTGCCGGATCTATTGTGGATCCATATTTTCCAAATCCATATTTGACATCTTTAAACTCAAGTTTATTTTCTGACAGAGTTACAGCTGTCGCATTTTCTTCCGTTGTTTTTTCCTCGGGAAGGGCAGCTGTCGCTTTGAAAGACATCTGATTATCCTGTAACTCATTGACAATGACATTTGCCGCAGACTGAACTGCATATTTATTTTTCTGATCTTTGCCCATAGCGCTGACGCGTCCCATCGACGCTGTCGCCGCCGTCAGCACAATCACTCCGACGATCGCACACACGAGAAAGAAGAGCAGAGCAACCATGAGCGATGCACCGCTCTGAGAGCGCAGCTTCCTGTTCAGTTGTCTCATACCTCTCTTTTTCATGCCGATCATCCTTTTGTGATGTTACCAAAATGAATGGTAGATAGACTTTTCCTATTATGCTTTTAGTATAGCAAAATCCGCTTGTGCGTTCAAGTTGGGAAAGTAAACGTTTTCGTACGCTGTTACAGTTCAGTTACAGTTCACGGGGCAGCCAGAACTGTCTCGAAAAAGCAAAAGCACTTCCTTCGCGGCTCTACGCTCCGCTTCGGTCGGCGCTAAACGAACGTCCACTGGACGTTCAGCGCC
>OMTP01000081.1 GCA_900313955.1 uncultured Lachnospiraceae bacterium
CCACTCCGGAAATGCTTTCCAAAGGGCTCCCATTGGCTGACGAGTGAACAGTAACGTTAGACAGTTACAGTTCACGGGTGGGTCACTTCGGCGCTTCGCACAAAGGCCTTCTTCCTTCACTTAGTAATTTTCGCCGCAAAAGCAGGCGGCGAAAATCGAATGCGCTCCGGAAGAAGGCCTTTGTGCTCCGCGCCGGGGTGACCCGTGAACTGTAACCTTAGCATGGCTCATTTTCACACAAAAAAACACAAAGTGTATGTTCAGATAAGACCCATCGTTTTCACGAGAAAAACCCAGAAGGTCAGTGTGAAGGCGCTGAGGAAAGTCGTGATGACAACGGTGTTCGATGTGAGGGTGCCCTCGTGGCCCATGCTTTTCGCCATGACGAAGCTTGTGACCGTGGTCGGCGAGCCGAGCATGACAAGGATGGCGACAAGTTTCTGGGTGCGAAAGCCCAGATGGACAGCCAGAGGCAGGAAGAGGAGCTCAAGGCCGACGAGCTTCATGAAGGAGGCGAGGATGGAGGGCAGAAGCTCTCCGCTCACCTTCTTCGGGTCGATGCTGGCTCCCATGGCGAGAAGCCCCATCGGGGTAGCCGTCTGGGCGATGTTGCTCAGAGTCTTATGGAGAATCTGGGGCATGGGCACGCCCAGAAGGGACCAGACCATGCCGAAGAGGATCCCTAAGATAATGGGGTTTTTGATGACGCCCACGAGGGTCTTCTTCATGACGCCCCCGCGGGAGCTGGCGCTTAACGCTTCTTCGGAAGTTGCCATGAGGATGAAGACCGCCATGACGTTGTAGACCGGTACGGCCCCAATCATCATGAGAGGCCCCATCGCCGAGTCTCCATAAATATTTCCAATATAAGCCATGCCCAAAATAGAGGCGGAGCTGCGGTAGGCTGCCTGGATGAACTCTCCTCTCTCAGGCACCGATTTGAAAAGGAAAGAGAGGAGGAAGGCGAGGAAGATGCTGGCGAATGTCACGAGGAAGCAGTAGAGAACAAAGCCTCCGTCCCAGGAATCCTTAAAATCCGTACCACCGATCTGCAGAAAGAGCATGACCGGGAGCAGGATCTTAAAGACCAGGGAATTGATCTTTGAGGCAAAAGCCTCATCCATCCACTTAAGCTTTCGAAAGAGAAAGCCTGCCATCATGGTCAGGAAGACGGGCATGGTGCAGTTTAAACTGAAAAGGAGGCTGCTCATTCCTCCCAGCCCTCCAGGATCTTATAGATGACCAGAATGTTCCTCGCGATCTCACCGTCTTCTAAGGCGATGTCCTCGACCTGGGTCGCGGGCGGCAGGTCCGGTTCGTCCTCCTTCATTTCCAGATCAATCCAGTCGTAGGCGGCCAGGGTCGCATTTCTCGTACACTCGTCGACCGTATCTCCTTCCGCATAGCATGTTGCAAGGTCAGGGAAATCTGCCCTGTAAGTTCCATTTTCCTGTTTCTTAATCACTGCCGGATAGACAAAACGCATACTTTTTCTCCTTCTATAATGAATTGATATCCCCGGGCTTACCCCTGGAAGCGGTAACTGCGTCCCTCATGTCGTCGCATGCTCGAAACACGTGATGATCTGACGGTTGATGGAGCGCACGCGCTCGGGCTCGACTTTGACGACTTCGCGATCCCCGGTGACAAGGCCGTTCATCTCCTCCTCGATGTCCGAGAGCTGGGTGTAGACGGAGGCGGACATGCCCTTCTTGATCTGGGAGAGGACCTCGCGCCTGACGTCATGCTCATAGCGCCTGGTCAGATCTTTCTTCGAGTAGACCTTGAGGCCGTAGCCGTAGGTTTTGAGGGCAGACCTGTGACCGGACACGGGATAGGTCGTGCCGCCGAACTCCGTGAGGGCGACGACCCGGTTTTTGGGCTCGATGCGGAGGGGGAAGAAATAGTTGTGGATACTGAAATAATCTCCCGCCCCCTCGTCGTACCAGCCGCTCGCGTGGTCCACAGTTCTTGTCGGGTCGCGCCTTGCGATGAAGTCCGCCATGTGGGCCGCCTCGAACTGGCCCCAGCCCTCGTTGAAGGGCACCCAGGTGCATATACAGGTGCTATTATAGAGCTCCCTCAGCATTCCCGCAAGTTCATGGCGGTACTCTCTCCTGCCCCGCTCGCTCTCGCGGCCCAGGATCTTATAGTTCATGCAGTCCGAGAAGTGCCTCTGTGTCACGGTCAGGATGTTGGCCATGTCGCGGACCAGGTTCATGTTGTAGTTGGACCCGCCGTTCACCATGTCCTGCCAGACCAGCATGCCCATGCGGTCGCAGTGGTAGTACCAGCGGCGTCCTTCGACCTTGACGTGCTTCCTCAGCATGTTGAAGCCCAGGTCCTTCATGGTCCGGATGTCGCAGATGTAGGCCTCATCCGAGGGAGGTGTCATGAGGCTCTCCGGCCAGTAGCCCTGGTCGAGGACGCCGTTTGCAAAGTAGGGCTTATTGTTCAGCATAAAACGGCGGATGCCGCGGGCGTCCATGCCGACCGAGAACTTGCGCATGCCGAAGTAGCTGTCGACATGGTCATTGCCCAGCTCGACTTTGAGGGAATAGAGAGATGGCGACTCGGGCGTCCAGAGCTCCATGCTCTCCATGGGCAGGGAAATGTCCTCGCCTGTGGGCATTTTCCTCATGAGGATCACCCGGCCGCGGCGGATGATGGAGACGGTGGCCTCCTTGCCTGCGTCACGGCTGGGGAAAATGGTCAGGCGGACGCACTTTCGATCGATATCGGGCGTTATCTTCAGATCCCGGATATAAAGATCGGGCACGTACTCCATCCAGACAGTCTGCCAGATGCCGCTCTGGCAGCTGTAGAACATGCCGCCGCGAACTTGTGCCTGCTTGCCGCGGCTGTGGTAGGAGCTGTCCGTGGAGTCGAGGACACTGACGTGGAGGAAGTTGGGGCCGTCGGACACGAGATCCGTGATGTCGAAGGTAAAAGGGGAATAGCCGCCCATGTGCCTGCCGGCGAGCGCCCCGTTCACATAGACTTCGGCGTACTGGTCCACGGCCTCGAAGTTGAGGAGAACTCTCCCGCGCCGCGGCTTTCGCACATAGAGGATTCTGCGATAGTGGAGATACTCATACGGGTGCAGGATCTCGCCCACGCCCGAGAGGGAACATTCCGGCGAATAGGGGACGAGGATCCTGCCCTGCCACTCACTCGGCTCCCCGGCGCTCTTCGTGATGGCGTAGTCCCAGTAGCCGTTCAGGATTTCGTACTGGCCGCGCTTTAACTGCGGTCGCGGATATTCCATAAGGGGCGTATCCCCTGGTTTCCATCTCGTCTCATGCTGTTTCATCTGCGTTCTCCTCTTCCATATGGTATACTAGGTATTATATACGGATTCGTGGAAAACGCAAAGGAGAGACACATGAAAAAGATCGCCCTCGGTATCTGCGCCCATGTCGATGCGGGCAAAACAACCCTCACAGAAGGACTTCTCTATACAAGCGGCACCACCCGGCATCTGGGGAGAGTGGACCACGGGGACACCTTCCTCGACACCGACCCCATGGAGAAGGACCGCGGCATCACCATTTACTCCAAGGAGGCAAGAATCGTCTCTGACGGCTGCCTTCTCCAGATCCTCGACACGCCCGGCCACGTCGATTTTTCGGCCGACATGGAGCGGGCCATGACCGTCATGGACTGCGCCGTTCTCGTCGTGAGCGGCCCCTCCGGCGTCCAAAGCCACACAAGGACCCTCTGGAACCTGCTCGCCCACTACAGGATCCCGACCTTTCTCTTCGTCAACAAAATGGACCAGGCCGGGGCCGACCGCGACGCCGTCCTTCTTGAGCTCAAAAGCGAGCTGTCGGGCGACATTGTCGATTTTTCTTCGGAAAATGCCCCCGATCCCGAGGCCCTCTCCCTCACGGACGAAGCCATGCTGGAGGCCTATCTGGAAAATGGGGCCATCCCCGACGACCTCGTCGCGGACGCCATCGCCTCCCGCCACCTCTTCCCCGTCTGGTTTGGCTCGGCTCTCAAAATGGACGGCGTGGAAGAGCTTCTTCACGGCCTTGTCACCTACGCCAAAGAGCCGGAGCATTTTCACGCCTTCGGGGCCCTGGTCTACAAGATCGGCCACGACACAGGCGGCGCCCGCCTGACCTTTCTCAAGATGACCGGCGGGGATCTGCATGTGAAAGATGCACCTTTATGCGGCGAGAAGGTGGACCAGATCCGCCTCATCTCCGGCGGAAAGTTCACGACCGTGGACTCCGTCTCCGCGGGAGATCTCTGCGCCGTCACCGGGCTTTCTTCCACCCGGCCAGGCCAGGGTCTCGGCGTAGAGCCACAGGCAGGCGCTCCCCTCCTTGAGCCGGTCGAGACCCACACCCTGCTCCTGCCCGATGCGGTCAGCCCCCTCGATTTCTTTCGCAAAATGAAAGATCTGTCCGAGGAAATTCCCGAGATCCGTGTCCTATGGAACGGGGAGAGCCGGGAGATCCGCATCCGCAGCATGGGGCAAGTCCATCTGGAGATCTTAAAGACGATCATCCGCGACCGGTACGGCGTCGACATCGCCTTCGGACCGGGATCCATTCTCTACAAGGAGACCCTGGCGGAGAGTGTCGAGGGCGTCGGCCACTACGAGCCCCTGCGCCACTACGCCGAGGTGCATCTGCTTCTGGAGCCCGCCCCGCGCGGCAGCGGCATTACGGTTCGCTCCGCCCTTTCGCTCGACGTCCTCGACGCCCCCTGCCAGAGCGAGATTCTGTCCGTCCTTCGAGGCGAAGAGCTTCGCGGCGTCCTGACCGGCTCCCCGCTCACAGACGTCACAATCACCCTGGTGAATGGCCGCGCCAGCGTTAAGCACACCGAGGGAGGCGACATGCGGGAGGCCACCCTTCGGGCTGTCCGCCAGGGCCTCAGGAGCGCTCACTGCCTCCTTCTTGAGCCCTTCGACGACTGTCTCCTCACCATCCCTTCGGAAAATGTCGGCCGCGCCATGACAGACTTTTCTGCCAAAGGAGGCACCCTCTCCTCCCCTCGCTTCTTCGACCGCGGTTCGACGCAAATGGCCACGATGGAGGGCTCTGCTCCCGCTGCCCTTCTCTTCGGCTACTCGGAGGAGGTCACAGCCTACACCAGGGGTGAGGGATCCTGCGCTCTTTCTTTTCATGGCTATGACCTCTGCATGAACCCTGAGGAAGTCATCATGGCGAGGGCTTACGACAGCGAGGCAGATGAGGCCCATCCGACGGGCTCCGTCTTCTGTGCCCACGGGGCCGGTTTTTTTGTCCCATGGAATGAAGTGCCGGACTATATGCACCTGCCCTTCCTCTCCTCTGCATCAGGCGGCGCGGAGGAAGCTTCCGAAGAGGCTGCAAAGGGACGCAAAAAGAAGGACATCGTGCCCGGCTCCGAGGAGGACAAAGAATTCTGGGCTGTCTACAACCGGGAGTTCGGCAAGTCCGCCAGGGACAATCCAGAGACCACCCGCCGCAAGTGGGGCTCCTCTTCCGGCAGGGCAGCTGCCGCAGGCCGCACAAAAGTGGACAAGCATGGAGCGCCCATTTACCCCAAAAAAGATACCCGTGAGAGCTACCTCATCGTCGACGGCTACAATGTCATTTTCTCATGGGACGATTTAAGCTCGCTCAAAGATGTCAGCATCGACGCCGCCCGCGGCAGGCTGCTCGATATCCTGAGCAACTACCAGGGCTACACGGGGCTTAAGATCACTGTGGTCTTCGACGCCTACAAGACGGACAGGACGCCGGAGAGTTACGGCAGCTACGACAATCTCGAGGTGGTCTTCACGCAAAAAGATGAGACCGCGGACGCCTTCATCGAGAAGACGGTCCACGATCTCAAAGATCAGTACAAGATTACGGTCGCCACGTCGGACGGCCTCGAGCAGCTCACGGTCATGCGGCTCGGCGCCCTGCGCATGTCCTCCCGCATGCTCCGCGAAGAGGTCGACCGCGTCACGAAGAGCAAATGAGAGCATTGGCTCGACCATACGGCAAACCGGCTGCTTTCGCGCTGCGCAAAAAGACCACCCCGATGCGGACATTCGCTATAGGTCCACAGAAGGGTGGTCTTTTTGCTCCGATTTTGCCTCCCGAAACGATCACCTCGGTGAGGACGCGGGGACGATTCTTTTGTCGTTACTGTTCACTCGTCTGCCAGCAGGTGGCAGTCCTGTGAACAGTAACGACCTAAAACTTCCCACACCGAAATGGTGCAGAAACCCTTGAAAACTCAATTAAACTGGCAAGAAAAAAGGCATAGATGCCTTATCCTTGGTATAATTGAATTGACGAAAAACAATACACCGGAAGGAGTACATCTATGTCTAATTCAATTTTACCACAAGACACTGAGGGACAGGAACTTTTTAATTCTATTACAGCATTTTTTTCTGCCGTTTTCTCTGTATTTTATTTTACCAGTTACATTTGACAAGAGCAGGAAAAATCTTCCCCTTTGTAAAATCGCAAGTCATGATGCCAATGCCTCAATCGTCTGCCGGATCTGTTCCTCTTTTGAGATCTCCGCCTCACCGTCTCCCTTCTGAGGTCCGTAATAGGCAAATCCCGCATGGTTTCCGCCCTCGATCACTTTTTCAGAAAATGTCTCGGCTGGGAGACTTTTCTTATTCTCCTCATAATGCTCCCGGTTCAGCACCTGATCATTGCTTCCGTAGATGGAAATGACTTTCATCCCACTGTCACTCAGATCCTCCAGCGAATACGAAGCCAAGAGCCAAAGCCCGTCGATCTTATTCTCGTGCGCTCCCGCAAAGGCCGCCGCCATGCTTCCGCCCAGCGAGTGTCCGCCCATGATCCAGGAATCATATTCGTAATCATCATCGATGATTCCCTCTGCTTTGTTCTTGCCGAAGATGGCAAGATGAAACGGCATCTTCACCAGAAAGCAGTCCGTCCCCTTCTCCGCGATCCCGTACATGAGCGCCTCATAGGCCTTCTCATCCACCTTGGCACCCGGATAAAAAACCATCGCGGTCTTCTCCCCCGGTCCATCATAAACGATATAGTCCTTCTTATTGAAGATCTTCACCTCGCCATCCGCCGGAAACGCAGGCGCATCCACCGCATGATAGTAGGGCAGGCAGTAGGCCAAAAAGACCACAACCAGAGCAAGAACTACGACCAGCGGAATCAGTACAATTTTTCTTTTTCGTTTCATCTTTATTACCCTTTTATCATCAGAGCAGCATACTGATCAGCGTCAGCATGGCAAGTCCTCCCTGCTTGAAAATGATTGACTTCATCACAGTCATGCTCCCGTAAGCTGCCACGAAAATGATGTAGATCATAAGGCCAATCAAAAACGCCTGATTCTTCAGCAGTAGCGCCGTAAAAATCATAATCGCGATTCCCAGATTGTAGACCCCCTGGTTCTTCATAGAGACATTCATGTTGGGATTCTGCAGGACAGACTGTTCCATGCCAAATGTATTCGCTGTCTTCTCGGAATCCGTCCTGATCGTCTCCAGAAAGAAAATGAAGATAAACTCCAGTGCCGTAAGTATTGCCAAAATTGTCGTTAGCATATATTATCCCTCCTCATGCAATCCATTATATCATCACATGGGTGCCACTTGGGATCAAAGTTTATGGTATACTGATTGCATTGAGGACTAAGTGTTACAGTTCACGGGTCACCCAGCATCGAGCGACTGGAAAGCGCTTCCTCCGTG
>OMTP01000197.1 GCA_900313955.1 uncultured Lachnospiraceae bacterium
GCGGCGAAAATCGAATGCGCTCCGGAAGAAGGCCTTTGTGCTCCGCGCCGGGGTGACCCGTGAACTGTAACATTTTCAGGTTCCAGCTCACATATCTGCCGAAGGAGGACTCGAAAAGCACTTCCGATGCAGATCCTCACGGGGATGTCCGCGTAGGAAGTGCCTTCTAAGTCCTCTCCGCTGGCAGACCAGTGGACAGTACCATTTCAAAAACAGGCGGATCGCGGTTTTCTGACGGTGCCTGGGATTTACATAAAATGGATTTGTCAGTAAAAAAGAACCGCGGGCCTACGCCACACGGTTCTTTCTCAGCTGCTTTTATGTAGAGAGGATTATACTCTCTCCTTCTTAAAGACAACGACTGCTGCACCAGCTGCTGCGACTGCTGCAAGTCCGAAGAATACCCATGTATTGGATACGCCGGTCTTCGGAGAGACAGAGCTTGTGCTTGTAGCTGTTGTAGAAGATGATCCGAGTTTGATGATAGCGACCGGGCTCAGATCCTGGAATGTAGCCTTGATCTCGCCCTTGGAAGCATCCACAGATGTCGGGGTGACAAGCTCGAATACGTAGCGAGCTGTGCTGAAGTGCACAAGACGGATGTTGTCAACGGATGCGTCGCTCGGAAGGGTGACGTTCAGTGTGACATTAAGGCTGCTGGACTTGAGATCGAAGAAGTTAGCGATAACGCTAGCACCCTTGATCTGGCCGGCGATGGACTTTGCGGAATCTGCAGCCGGGCCTGTGACAAGGTTCAGCTTCTCAATGAAAGCATCAATGGAGCCTGTATCGGCCTCAGTCTTGATGGCGGTCTTGACGCCGTCGTCATCCTTGATGCCTGTGTAATCGACAGCTGCGACAGTTGCATCCGGAGATGTAACCTTAGCTGTCTTGGACGGAGCAGCGAATACGCTGCCTGCTGTGACACCGATTGCCATAACGGCTGTCATCAGAAGAGCGGTAAACTTTCTCATGCGCATGATAATCTTCCTCCTCTTTCAGGTATTTTAATGGGTTACTGTTCCTTTTTTGCTATAACGAGGAACCTCTGATCTGAGTTTCCATTGCATGTGGAGAGAATGAGCAGCTTTCCATTTTCTCCTGCTGTTGAAATCTCAGAATCTATGATATCACTTTGAGTTTTATTTGCAAGTAGTAAATTTAAGAAGTTTGTAACATTTTCAGGCTTTGAGAAGTCATTACTGTTCAAAATGTGGCTGTTATCGTGGGTCACAGCCGCCATAATTTTATAATGATGCGCTGCATTTTCCGTATATACTGTAAATTCTCGATGACTTTCGAAGAAGGCGCGGTCCTCAAATTTGTGCAATGTTCTGAACATGGAGCCATTTCGCATGTTATGTCCGTAAACGACGGTCACAGGATCGGTAAAATCCCTGCTGTTGATGTTCTCCGTGAAGATGGCTCCCTCGATGCGGGCTTCTCCCTCGGATGTGTGATTGAGATAGTAACTGTTGTCGGTCGCCGACTGGACGATCGGGTAGTCGACGTTGGTGTCCGGAATGGTGATCCAGGCGTAGGCATCCGGGCACTTGGCCCGAAGGGCTGCGAAATCGACCGGAATGGCTTCTGTCGGAGTCGGCGTGGGCGTCTCCGGAACGCTTTCCACCACGCTCTCCGGCGCGCTCGTGGCCTCCGGCGTCACAAGGGGTGCCGAGGAGGCGACGACTTCTTTTCTCAGGTTGTCGTAGGTATCGCCGGCCATCTTCTGCTTCATGTACTGGTCAACGGCGACCACAGCGCATACGGCCGCCACGGCCGCGAGAACAATGCCCAGAGCCATGCGGCCCTTATGTTTACTCATAGGCTCTCCTTTCTGCACGGAACAAAAATTTGTGCATCGTATGGGAATGATCCATAAAATTGCCCTGTCGGGTATGGTGTTTTCTTTTTCGATAAAAAGCGCCCGACCCGATGGCTTTCTTCTTATTTAATAGAGACTGTTTCGTCTTCACTCGATCCAACTTCCACATAGAAGTTGTCGAGGATGTACTTAAAGAGAGCGCTGTCGTCGACCGTATAGATATCGAATCCATCCTCTCCTTCCCCGCCCTCGCCGGGAATGGTCGTCGTGTCGCCCTTCCTGGCCATGGCCAGGTGGAGGAAATCATCGCTGCCCATGTTTGTGATCAGTTTCTCCTGCATCTTGTCGTAGAGATGGGAGACGGTACCCTCGTCTTTTTTCTGCAGCTCTGTCACGCGGTCGATGAAGGCATTGATGAAGACACTCTGACGCTTCATGCGGGCCAGGGCGCTCTGCGACTGCGTCGTATCCCGCTTCCGCAGGAAGAGCTCCGTATTCTCCGGCGTAAGGGTCACTGTAGCCCCCTTCTTGAATGTAGAGTCGTACTGTTCCAGACTGTCGTCCGGCACCACGACCTGAACGCCGTCCAGCTCCCCTGTGAGATCCGGAATGGAGTTGAGATTCATAGCACAGTACTTGGTGATGGGGATATTGTTGAGAAGCTTGCTGACGGCCTTCATGGACAGGCGGCAGCTCTTTTCCTTGCCGTCTCCGTAAGCATACTGCAGATTCAGGTGATCCATGGTATAGCCCAGGGACTTTCCGTCCGCTGAAAATGTCTCAATCTGTGTGATGGTATCTCTCGGCAGTGCCGTCAGGAACGTTGTCTTCTTCTGGCGGTTATAGGACACAAGGAAAATGGAGTCGCTCTGGCCTGCCTCTGTGCTGAGTTTGGCTGTCTGGATGTCGCCAGAGGTATCCACGCCCATGAAGAGACAGTTTGTCAGGTGGTCGTTGAGCCTGTACTGCTTGCCGTCATAGGTGATGATATCAGCGTTCGCGCTCGATGTGTCATCTGTGTATCCTATATCTCCGTCAAGCTTCTGATTGGTGACATAATGGAATACAGCTGCCACAGCGATTGCCGCAATGGCAACAAGAATCAGTACCATAAAAATTCTGTTGCGTCGGATCTGCGCCTTTCTGGACGTCCGGTAATTATCCTCATAAGGATCCCTTCTGCTCATTTTCCTCCTCCTTGCATGAGGACACGGGGACGGTTCTTTTGTCCTCACAATAAGTGAGGACAAAAGAACCGTCCCCGTGTCCTCATTTTATGACTTATGCATTCAGATCAGCGTCGTAGCCAAGTTCTTTGATCTTGGCCGCGACAGCTTTGGCGATTCCCTGACGGGATGCCTTGTCGACTTTGTTCCAGTTGTTGCCGCTCGCATCAATTAAATGAATGCCGAACGCCTTGGACAGAGCCGCATTGTAGGCCTCTCCGCCTGCGTAGCCTGCCGGATAGCAGCCGATAACGATGTACTTATCCTGCTGAGAATAGGTCTTCAGAAGATCCTGGACCTGCTGAACCAGCTCGTCCGGGTTATTGCCCCATCCTCCGTAGTAGCCGATGCAGATGATCGGAAGGGCATTCTGATCGTCACGAGTCAGCTCCTCTGCGGTGAAATCGCGGAGCTTTGTCTCTGTAGATGTTGCTGTCTGCTTGCTCGCCTGATGGGCCGCAATAAAAGCCTGCAGGGTCGTATCATCGACGCCTGCTTTCTTCAGATGAGACATACTGCCGCACTGATTCACCGTGTAATCCTTAATCGTGCCTTTTGTGACGCCAATGGCCTTGAGTTCCGCAGCCAGAAGGGTCGGGTATGCACTTGCGCCGGCATCGGGAAGCGTGGTAAATGTTTCTCCTCTCAGGCTGATGCCGTCCAGTGCCGTCGCTGCTGCGGGTACAGATTCCGTCATGGATTCTGCAACGGACTCCACCTCTGATGTCGCCGGTGTACTCTCAGCAGGGGCTGTGACAGAGGAAGTCGCTTCTTCCGCTGTCGTTGAAGCCGTACTCTCCGCAACGTCGGTCGTGAACGAATCTTCATCAGAGGATGCGATGACCTCGCTTGTCTTCTGCAACTCTCTTATTTTCTCCTGTTTGTCACGACGGGTAAAAACCATAAAGACGCCGAGAATGGCAATCAGGACAAAGCAGAGGATAACCGTGAGTGTATGTGATCTTCTTCCCATGATTATACTTCCTCCTTGGGCATTTCGACAACCGGCTCCTCCTGCTCCTCCTCTGCATTTGCATCGGCGCTGCGGTCGTACTTGTCATACTGGCCGTACTTGCCGTATTTTCCATACTTGCCGTACTTGCCATACTTTCCATAATGACCATAGTGGCCGGAGCCGCCGATCTCAGAGCGGTTGAGGACTGCGCCGAGAATGGTGACGCCTGAGTTCTGCAGCTGACGCTTGACATCCTGGGCAGCATGATAGCTGGCAGAGCCCTCGGAAATAACAATGACTGCACCGTCGCAGAACTGAGCGACCATGGCTGAATCGATAACCTGGCCGAGAGGCGGGGTGTCGATGAAGACATAGTCATAGACGCTGGCTGCGGCTTTCAGGAAACGGCTGAATGTCGGATCACTTAAAAGCTCGGAAGAGTTCGGAGCGTAGTGACCGGACAGGATCATGTAAAGATCCTTGTAATTGGTGGGATGAATGATCTCGTTGGCGTCAGCTACCTGGCCGGACAGATATTCGGACAGGCCGAGAAGTTTTCCCTCGAGACCGAAGTAGCGGATCATCTGGGAATTGCGGATATCGGCATCGACGAAGAGTACTTTCTTGCCAAGCTTTGCCATCTCCGCTGCAAGATGGAAGGTGGTATCTGTCTTTCCTTCTCCCATGAAGACAGAGGTGAAGACGATGATTTTTCTTCTCTTGCCGGCGAACTGAATATTGGCGCGCAGGGTCTTGATTGCTTCCTTGTAGAAATACCCGCCCGGATTGGGATCGTGTAATGTCAGCATTTTGGGTGTATTCATCGACTTGCCTTCTTTCTTCTCTTGCGGTTCTTCTTGTCTGCTTCTTTCTCAAGGTCCTTATTCGGTACAGAGGCGAGGACCGGGATACCGAGATACTTCTGGATATCTTCTTCGCTCTCGATGGCGTCGTTCATGACATCATTGACACAGGCGACAGCAAATGCAAGGATGAAGCCGACAAGGAAAGCGATCGCAACGTTCTTGGTCATGCTCGGGCTTGTTTGTCTGGTCGGAAGTTCACCTGTCTCAATAATCTTGGGAGCTGTGACTTCCATGCGGTCAGCGATGTAAGCCGATGAGACTCTGGCGACATCATTGGTTATCTTGCGCGCGAGCTCCGGTGAACTTGAAGTAGCATCGATCTGAAGAATTCGTGTATCGGTCGGATTGGATACGGAGAGATGGTTCTTGAGTTCCTTGTAGTCCATGTCAAGATTGAGATCCTTGACGACTTTCTGAAGAACCGGGCGGCTCTCAATAAGGACCTGATAGTCGTTGGTCAGGGAGCTGCCGATCTGCAGATCCGCGATCGATGTGAGTGTCGTCTCCTTTGTGACAACAAGCATCATGGAGCTCGACGTATAGGTCGGTGAAATGAGGAACCTGGTGACGCCTGCGGAGGCCAGAGCCAGGGCCAGGGCTACCAGAAGCATTGTCCAGAAATGTGTCGCGAAAACGTGACCGATATTGATCTCAATCTCATCGTCGCGATCATCGGACACATTCGCTGCCATGAGCTGTGTCTTATTCTTGTTCTCTTCCATGTCGTTTACCAATTACTTCCTTCTCTTGTTAACGGTGACTAAATACTTCCCTATAGGACAACAACCTATACTTTATAACTTTTCAGCCTTTGAGACAACAGATTTAAGGAATTCTCCTGCACTTTCGGATGATTGCTCTTTTTGAGGCTGATTTTTATAGATTTCTTTGTGAGCTTTTACTGATGCTGATTCTCTCTAATTTGACGGATGAAAGATCTTTTCTGCGTTCTTCCAGGCGATTTCCTGAAAATACTCCTCGTCGAGATGCTTGTCAAACCACTCGAGCTGCTCGCTTGTGACGGGCATCCGCTTGGTCAGGTTGTGCATGTCGGATCCCAGAAATGAGATTTCTTCCCGCTTGTACCGCTTCGCCAGCCACCGGACAGTGCCGTTCAGGAATCCTCCGTTGGATGGCTCCTCGAAGTTTGACTGCAGGAGGACGCCTCTTCCCAGGATGTCGTCCAGGTTTTTCTCATTTCTCAGGGCACTGAATCGCTCGACGTGAGCAAAGATGGGCTGATAGCCATTTCGAAGAAGTGACTCGGCGGCTTCGACCATGACGCTGTAATTTTCTTCTTCTGCAAATTCGACGAGGACGTAGCGGGTTCCGTTCAGGGTCAGCGCCTTTCCCTCTTCGATTGCGGAAACCAGCTCGATGTGATAGTAGAGTTCCTGGCCGGGATAGATGGGCAGGTCGAGGCCGAATTCTTCTTTAAAGCGCCGGGTGGCCTCCTGGCAGAGAACCGGCACGTCTTTTGCTATGATGGTGTGGCGCCACGGCAAATAGTGGGGTGTTGCGATCACGGCGCGGACGCCTGCATCCCACGATTTTTTCAGCATGCGCATGCTCATCTCCCAGGACTTGGATCCATCGTCAATCCCCGGCAGAACGTGGCAGTGCATGTCACATATTTTGGGTATACTCATATTGGTCTTTCTTCTTCATGTAATAGATAAATCGTTATTCAGGTGAATAAAGCCTCGCTCATTTTCGCCCATTGGTGACGAAATGTCAAGTCACAGTTGCGGTCTCGGGACTACCTTTCCCCTTCCCAAACGGCAAAGTTAGATCCCTCTACCTGCTCGGATCAGGTAGAGGGATCTGACTTTGGACTTATTCAACGGGGTCTTGGATGTATCCGTTCAGTTCGCCGTCCATGACGTCGATCATGATGGTGGAACCTTCGTGGAGATCCTGGCTCAGGATGATCTTGGCGGCGATGTTCTCAACGCTCGACTGCAGATACCTCTTCAGTGGGCGGGCGCCATAGGCCGGATCGTAGCCGTGATCGACGACATACTGTTTTGCTTCGTCCGTGAGGACGATGGTGAGCTGTTGGTCGTCAAGACGCTTGTTGAGGTCGGCAAGGAGAAGATCAACAATGCCGTTGATATTGTCCCTGGTGAGCGGCTTGAACATGATGATCTCATCCAGGCGGTTGAGGAACTCAGGGCGGAAATGCGCGTGAAGTTCACTGTTGACCGCAGAGCGAGCCTCGTCCGTGATCTCGCCGCTTTCATTGATGCCGTCCAGCAGATACTGGGAGCCGATATTGCTGGTGAGGATAATGATGGTGTTCTTGAAGTCGACCGTGCGTCCCTGACTGTCCGTGATGCGTCCGTCGTCGAGAACCTGCAGGAGGACATTGAAGACATCTGGGTGAGCTTTTTCCACCTCATCGAAGAGGATGACGGAAAAAGGCTTTCTGCGGACAGCTTCTGTCAGCTGACCTCCCTGGTCGTAGCCGACATACCCTGGAGGCGCTCCGATGAGTCTCGAGACGGAGTATTTCTCCATGTACTCGGACATATCGATTCGCACCATGTTGTTCTCGTCGTCAAAGAGGTAGCGGGCCAGGGTCTTGGCCAGCTGAGTCTTGCCGACGCCGGTCGGGCCCAGGAAGAGGAAGGAGCCAATCGGACGGCGGGGATCCTTGATGCCCGCCTTGCTGCGGAGAACCGCATCCGAGACTTTCCTCACGGCCTCGTCCTGCCCGACGACGTACTTGTGGAGCTCCGTGTCGAGACCGAGCAGCTTCTCGCGCTCGGACTGGTTGAGCTTGGTAACCGGAATGCCTGTCCATTTGCTGACGATGCGGGCGATCTCATCCTCGGTGACCTCCTCGTGGACCATGGTGAGACCCTTATTGGCTACCATGGCCTCGGCGGCTTTCAGTGCATTTTGCACCTTGGGCAGCTCTCCGTACTGGAGCTCGCCGGCGAGGGTGTAGTCACCGTTGCGGGTCGCAATTTCAATCTCATTTTTAATATTTTCAATCTGCTGGCGGTAAGTCTTGGTTCCCTCGACAGCTTTCTTCTCATTTTCCCACTGAGCGTTCTGTGTGTTGAACTGCTCTTTGAGTTCAGCGAGTTCTTTCTCAAGATCTGCCAGACGCTCCTGGGACAGAGTGTCGTCCTCCTTCTTCAGGGCCATTTCCTCGATCGTGAGGCGCTGAATCTTGCGGCGCATCTGGTCGAGTTCGGTCGGCATGGAGTTCTGCTCGGTCTTGATGAGGGCGCAGGCCTCGTCGACCAGGTCGATAGCCTTGTCGGGCAGGAAGCGGTCGGTGATGTAGCGCTGGGACATGGTTGCCGCCGCGACCAGGGCGTTGTCGGTGATCTTGACGCCATGGAAGTTCTCATAGCGCTCCTTCAGGCCGCGGAGGATGGAGATGGTGTCCTCTGTCGTTGGCTCGTTGATCATGACCGGCTGGAAGCGGCGCTCCAGAGCCTTGTCCTTCTCTATGTACTGGCGGTACTCGTCGAGTGTGGTCGCGCCGATGCAGTGGAGCTCGCCGCGGGCAAGCATGGGTTTCAGCATGTTGCCGGCGTCCATGGATCCCTCGGTCTTGCCTGCGCCGACGATGAGGTGAAGCTCGTCGATGAATAAAATGATCTTGCCCTCGGACTTCTTGACTTCGTCGAGGACGGCTTTGAGTCTCTCCTCAAATTCGCCACGGTACTTGGCGCCTGCGACAAGGGCGCCCATGTCGAGCGCAAAAATGGTCTTGTCCTTCAGATTCTCCGGCACATCGCCGTTCACGATTCTCTGGGCGAGTCCCTCGACGACGGCTGTCTTGCCGACGCCGGGCTGGCCGATGAGGACCGGATTGTTCTTGGACTTGCGCGTCAGAATCAGGATCGCCTGACGGATCTCGTCGTCACGTCCGATGACGGGATCGAGCTTCTGGTCTCTTGCCTTCTCAACCAGGTCGGTGCCGAATTTCTTCAGGGCGTCGTAGGTCTCCTCAGGATTGTCGGTTGTGACTCTCTGGCCGCCGCGGACATCGGACAGGGCCTTGAGGAAGGTGTCTTTTTTGATGCCGAACTGGTCGAAGAGCTTCTTGAGATTACGGTTTGGATGATTGAGAAGGGAGAGGAAGAGGTGCTCGAGGGAGACGTACTCGTCGCCCATGCGCTTGGACTCGTCCACGGCCTTCAGAACCACCTGGTTGAGGTCCTGGGAGTAATTCGGCTGGCTGCCGCCCGAGACCTTGACCATGTTGTCAATGAGACTCCTGGTCTCAACCTTGAGGGCATTGGTCTGAACCCCCATTTTATCCAGGAGACTGGTAATGAGGCTCTGGTCGAGGTCGAGGAGGCTGTAGAGCAGGTGCTCCTCGCCGATCTCAGGGTTGCCATTTTCAGCGGCCATACTCTGCGCCGCAACCAGAGCTTCCTGGGATTTCTGTGTAAACTGATCTATTCTCATTAATTTCACCCTCTTTCGTGCGGGTTCGTAGTGTCAATTCCGGAAAATGTTCTTGTTGCTATATGTACGAAATGATTAGCTTGTTCTCATCTTTCATCCGATTCCCCTCCCGTATTCCCCATTCATAGGAATGTGTGCTAACTTTTCTATCACACTGTACCTGTATCTTAGCACCGCTTATTAGCACTGTCAAGTATTGAGTGCTAATTTCTTTCAGATTTCGTTACAGTTCACACGTCAGCCAACAGGTGCCCTTCGGAAAGCGCTTCCGGAGTGGACCTTTGAGGGGTGGCCGCGAAGGAAGCGCTTTCCGAAGGACACCCTGGCTGACCCGTGAACTGTAACCAGATTTCTTCCCTGAGGGTTACTGTTCACGGGTGGGTCACTTCGGTGCTTCGCACAAAGGCCTTCTTCCTT
>OMTP01000076.1 GCA_900313955.1 uncultured Lachnospiraceae bacterium
CGCCGCTGAGGACATGTTTTTCTCTCCACAAAGAGCCCGTCCTGAACAGTTACGAATATGGAGTATTAGAGGGACGGGACAAGAGAAGAATCACTAGTCCCGGCGGTTCCACGCTCTGCAGTGGAAAGTATCCTACGTATCCACCACGTTTCCACATTTTTTCCATAAACGGTTCCATGAAATTTTGGCAACAAAGTGTCGGAAAAATCGTCCGAGCAACCGTAATCTGTTTCGAAATCCGGTCGAACCGGAATATTGCACAAAAAAAGGATGGCGATTTTGTCATGAACTACCAAATCGTGGTTTTTTTGTGAAATCATATTGCTTTTTTTGTTTGGAAAATGTATGATAGAACCATCAGATAGATGGAACCGGTTCCAGACAGGTTCCACTACGGTTCCAAAAAAGTTCCATGGAACCGGCTGGAAAAAGTTCCACCCTATCGAAACAAGTGGACGCATAAAATTCACTTTAAAAAGGCAACGCTTTTAAAAGGAGGAAAAAATGAAAGCAAATCGTCTTATGGCACTTGGTCTTGCAGCAGTCATGACCACAGGAATGCTCGCAGGTTGCGGCAGCAGCACTTCTACAACATCTTCTACAGCTACATCCGAGGCAGCTACATCTGAGGCAGCTACAGCTTCTACAGCTGCAACAACATCCAACGGCAAGGGCAAGGTTTACCTGCTCAACTTCAAGCCGGAGACAGATGAGGCTTGGCAGGATCTTGCTAAGACTTACACAGATCAGACAGGTGTTGAGGTCAATGTCCTCACAGCAGCTGACGGCCAGTATGCTACAACACTTCAGTCCGAGATGGCTAAGACAGATGCTCCGACAATCTTCAACATCGGCTCTTCCACAGACGCTCAGACATGGGATGATTACACACTTGATCTCAAGGATTCCGAGATCTACAAGCACCTGACAGACAAGTCTCTTGCAGTCACATACAACGGCAAGATCGCCGGTGTTGCTAACTGCTTCGAGTCCTATGGTATCATCTACAACAAGACCATCCTTAACGCTTATGCAAAGCTTGATGGCGCTAAGATCAAGTCCGCAGACGACATCAAGGATCTCGATACCCTTGAGGCAGTTGCAGATGACATCCAGGCAAGAATTGACGATGTCAACACAGAGCTTTCCAGCGAGGGTTCTTCCTTCCAGATCACAGAGGCATTTGCTTCCGCAGGTCTTGATGATGGTTCTTCCTGGAGATTCTCCGGCCACCTTGCTAATATGCCGCTCTACTATGAGTTCAAGGATGACGGCCTTGAGGATCCGACAGCCGGCGAAGCTAAGATCACAGGCAAGTATCTCGACAACTTCAAGAGAGTCTGGGATATGTACACAAGAGATTCCGCAGCTGATCCTAAGACTCTTAACTCCGGTGCTCTTAATGCTGAGTCTGAGTTTGGTAACGGCGAGGCAGTCTTCTATCAGAACGGTGACTGGGAGTACAGCGCTCTTACAAGCGAGGACAACGGCTACCTTGTCACAGCAGACGACATGGATATGATGCCGATCTACTTCGGTGTTGATGATGAGAACGAGGGTCTCTGCGTTGGTACTGAGAACCACTGGTCCGTCAATGCTAAGGCTTCCGCTGATGATCAGCAGGCATCCCTTGACTTCCTCAACTGGGTTATCACATCTGATGAAGGCCGCAAGGCTATGACAGAGACCATGGGTCTTACCTGCCCGTTCGATACATTCACAGGCGACTATGAGACACAGAACGTCTTCGCTAAGACAGGTTCTCAGCTGATGGCTGATGGCAAGACATCTGTTGCATGGGCATTCAATGCTACACCGAACGTCGATGACTGGAGAAAGGACGTTGTCTCCGCTCTTACAGCTTATACAGACGGCTCTGGTCAGTGGGATGCAGTCAAGACAGCATTTGTTGATGGCTGGGCTAACCAGTGGACACTTGCTCATGCTGAGGATGCTACATCTTCTGCTTCATAAGTAAAATGATTCAAAAAGGATTCAGATCTGATCACGCTTTCCATCTAAAAGATCTGAATCCTTAAAAAACACCGCGGGGAGAGCAATGCTCGCCCCGCAAATTTTCGCTAAATTCTGGAACCGTTTCTACAATTTTGTTCCATATGGAAGATCAGATTTCCAACCGGTTCCATTCAAGGGTACAAAGGCAACTGTTCACCCGTCATGCCCGGAGGACTGCGAAAAGCACTTCCGGAGTGGATTTTGAGGGGTGCCGCAGAGGATGTGCTTTTCACAATCCTACGGCCGTGAACAGTTATCAAATCAAGACTTTTTCTCAAAGGAGCAATTCGCTATGGAAAAGGCAACGAAAAGGTATTGGCCACTGTTCGTCCTTCCGACGATGGCAGCATTCTGCATCGGATTTATTCTTCCGTTTGTCTATGGTATCTTCCTCTCCTTCTGCAAGTTCACAACAGTTACGGACTTCCAGTGGGTCGGATTTGAGAACTACGCTAAGATCTTTGTCGTCAACGGCAAGCTCGATACGACATTCCTTCACGCTCTGTGGTATACAGCTCTGTACACAATCGTGACCTCCGTCATCATCAACATTGTTGCATTTGCAATTGCTATGGCTCTCACAAAGGGAATCAAGGGAACCAACGCATTCAGAACCATTTTCTTCATGCCCAACCTCATCGGTGGTATCGTTCTTTCCTACATCTGGTTGATGATCTTCAACTCCTTCCTTCAGAGAGTTTCTCAGACCATTGTTTCCACACAGTGGCATGCATTCTGGGGTATGGTCATTGTCATGTGCTGGCAGCAGATCGGATATATGATGATCATCTACATCGCCGGTATTCAGAACGTTCCGGCCGATCTTATCGAGGCTGCTCAGATTGATGGTGCAAACAACAAGCAGGTTCTCACAAACGTCATCATCCCGACGCTTCGCCCGACCATTACAGTCTGTACATTCCTGACACTGACCAACGGATTCAAGATGTTCGATCAGAACCTGGCTTTGACAGGTGGTAACCCGGCAAGAAAGTCTGAGTTGCTTGCTCTTAATATCTACAACACAATGTACGGTAAGACCGGCTGGCAGGGTGTAGGCCAGGCAAAGGCTGTTATCTTCTTCATCCTGGTTGCCATCATTTCACTTCTTCAGAATAGAATCACAGCTGGTAAGGAGGAAGCATAATCATGAGTAAAGCTAAGAAGAATGCGCCGGAAGTCGCAACAGTACGTCGCGCTAAGAACGGCACAGCAATCACCATTTTCTTCACAGTTCTCTCCGTTGTATGGATTCTGCCGATCCTCCTTGTTCTCCTGAACTCCTTCAAGAGAAAGGCATTCATTTTCAGAAATCCATTCGGCATCTCCATGGTTCCCATGTCCAAGGGCTGGGCAGCATGGTCTCAGGGCGTCAAGACATGTTTGGTCGGACTCCTCAACTATAAGAACGCCATCGCAAAGACAGGCTTCTTCAGGTGCTTCGGTTACTCCCTGTTCATCACCGTCGGTTCTGTCCTGGTCATCGTGCTCTGCACATCCATGACAGCATGGTACGTCGTCAGAGTTAAGAACACAGCAACAAAGATCATCTACACGCTGTGCCTCTTCTCCATGATTGTTCCTTTCCAGATGGTCATGTTCACACTTTCCAAGTTCGCCAACATCCTTCACCTCAGCAACCCGCTCGGTATCATCGTTGTCTACCTTGGATTTGGTGCAGGTCTTGCGATCTTCATGTTTACAGGTTTCGTCAAGAGCGTGCCGCTGGAGATTGAGGAAGCTGCTATGATCGACGGTTGTACGCCGATCCAGACATACTTCCAGGTCGTCTTCCCGATCCTTCGCCCGACTGCAATCACTGTTGCAATTCTTGAGGCAATGTGGGTATGGAACGACTACCTCCTCCCGAGCCTTGTTCTTAACGTCAACAAGTACAAGACCATCCCGATCGCTATTCAGTATCTGAAGCAGTCTCATGGCCAGATCGACTGGGGCGCAATGATGGCAGCCCTCGTCCTCTCCATCCTTCCGATTGTCATCTTCTACATGGCAGCACAGAAATATATTATCGAAGGTGTTATCGCCGGAGCTGTCAAGGGATAATCGAATATGCTATACTGTATGCAGCGGCTGTTTTTCGCGGCCGCTGTATTCTTCTAATCTAAAATTCCAGTAAGGAGTTTTGAGCTATGACGATAAAAGAGATTGCAAAAGAATCCGGATATGGCGTTGGGACCGTATCCAGAGTTCTTAATCACAGCCCAAACGTCAGCGACGAGGCTCGCGAAGCCATTCTCGCTGTCATAGAGAAACACCACTTTGAGCCGAACCCCAATGCAAAGCATTTAAAACTTCAGACAAAGTTTGGCATAGCAATCATCGTCAAGGGTACTCAGAACATGCTTTTTGCGTCTATCCTGGAGAAAATGCAGGTGTGCATCGAACGAAGCGGGATCGCGACACTGATCTACTACATTGATCAGGATGCAAATGAGGTCGATCGGGCACTGTCTGTCTGCAAGGAGAGAAATCCTTATGGGATCGTATTCATGGGTTCGAATCTTGAGGAAAATGGAGGAGTCCTGAAGGAGTTGGAGATCCCGTGCCAGATCGTCACGAACTCAGCGGCTTCTCTCAATATGAAAAATGTGTCCAGCATTGCTGTCGACGATACGGCCGCGGCGAGCTGCATGATCGATTATCTGGTTGCCCGTGGGCACAGAAATATCGGCATCATCGGCGGCGATCCCACCCTTTCCCGCCCGTCTTACCTGCGTCTGGGTGGATGCCAGACTTCATTTTTCAGACACAGAATTCCTTTTGATCCGGACAGCCAGTATGCCTACGCGCGTTTTTCCCTCGAGGGTGGATATCGTGCGACCGAGGAGCTGCTGCAGAAAGATCCCGACATGACAGCTATTTTCGCAATGTCCGATATCATGGCCATTGGAGCGATTCGCGCCCTCTATGACCATGGCAGGAGAGTCCCTCTGGACATCTCTGTGACAGGATACGATGGCATTGAGCTTTCGAAATACATTCACCCCACACTCACGACAGTTCGTCAGAATGCTGACCGGCTTGCTACCCGGGGAGCTGAGATTCTCATCCGCTGCATCCGCGAAGGTACCGATGCGGTGCATGAGGTCATTCCCTATGAGCTTCAGGAGGGGACGAGCGTCCGCACCCTGTCTTTGCCGTGATCCATAAACATAGAAACACACAGGATGGTAATGACATGAAAGCAAGTGGTATTCTCATGCATCTGACCTCCCTTCCCTCCCCCTATGGGATCGGAACCATGGGTCAGGCTGCCTATGACTTTGTCGATTTTCTCGCCAAAGCAGGGCAGAAATACTGGCAGATCCTTCCAATCTGTCCCACAAGTTACGGTGACAGCCCCTATCAGAGCTTCTCGACATTCGCATCGAATCCCTATCTGATCGATCTCGATATGCTCGAAGAGGAAGGCTATCTCAAAAAAGAAGAATACGTGAACATTGACTGGGAGTCCGACGAGACCCATGTCAATTTTGGCGCAATGTACAGGAAGAGATTTCCTGTTCTCAGGAAGGCTGTTGCGCGCTTTGTCAAAAATCCGGACAGAGAATTTGCAGGTTTCCTCACGAAAAAAAGAAATTTCTGGCTCGAAGACTATGCTCTTTTTATGGCCCTGAAGGACGCCCATGACGGCGCTCCCTGGACAGAGTGGGAAGAGCCGCTCAAGATGCGCGACCCCAGGGCCATTGCGGCTGCCAGAAAGCAGTATGCCGATGACATTGTCTTCTGGGAGGTTCTCCAGTTTCTCTGCGCCAAGCAGTGGAGGGCTCTCAAGGCCTACGCCAACGAGGAGGGAATCGAGATCATCGGAGATCTTCCTATCTATGTTTCCGCGGACAGTGTTGACGTCTGGGCCAATCCGGACCAGTTCCAGCTCGATGAGAACCTGCTGCCGACGGAGGTCGCCGGCTGCCCGCCGGATGGCTTCTCCGCCGACGGTCAGCTCTGGGGCAATCCGCTCTTCCGCTGGGACCGCATGAAGGATGACGGCTACAGCTGGTGGATTAAGAGAATTCAGCATGTGACCCGCATCTATGATGTGGTCCGCATCGATCACTTCCGCGGTTTTGCCGGCTACTATGCGATCCCCTATGGAGACAAGACAGCCCGCAATGGCAAATGGAAGACGGGCCCGGGAATCGATCTCTTCAGGACGATCGAAGCAAAATGCGGCCAGCAGCCGATCATTGCCGAAGACCTTGGATTCCTAACAGAAGACGTCCACGAGCTTCTGGATGCGGCCGGTTATCCCGGCATGCGTGTCCTCGAGTTCGCTTTTGACTCCCGCGACACCAACGATTCCTCAATCTACAGACCGGGCGGCTTCATCCCCCACTGCATCGCCTACACAGGCACCCATGACAATGAGCCGGTCAATGGCTGGGTCAACACGATCTCCGAAGAGGACTTTGCTCTTGCCAAAGACTACCTCAACCTCACCGAGGAAGAGGGCTACAACTGGGGCATGATGCGAGGCATCTGGTCCTCCGTCGCTGACACAACCATCGTTCAGGCCCAGGACGTCCTTGGCCTCGGCCACGACTCCCGCATGAACACCCCTTCCACAACCGGAGACAACTGGCAGTGGCGGGCAAAAGAAGGCGATTTCAGCGATGAGCTCGCCGCCAGGATTCTGAGCAAGATGAAGATGTACGGCAGAGCCAGATAAATGAACAAAGATTGTAACTGTTCAGGAGGGCACTTTTGCTTCGAGAAAAACATGTCCTCCTCG
>OMTP01000061.1 GCA_900313955.1 uncultured Lachnospiraceae bacterium
GGACCTTTGAGGGGTGGCCGCGAAGGAAGTGCTTTTTCGAGACAGTTCTGGCTGATCCGTGAACAGTAACCACCCCCGGGTTCCGGAGCCGACTGCGGGCCTAATTTCTTGACATAAGATTGCTCATTCCCTTATAATGAACTCATTCAAGTGACTTATCAATGTTTCAGTCAGGAGGGTAATCCGATGTATTCGATTGAAGATATCAGAAAAGAAGATCCGGAAATCGCACAGGCGATTGAGGCCGAGATGAAGCGCCAGAACAGCCACATCGAGCTCATTGCTTCCGAAAACTGGGTCTCTCACGCCGTTATGGCAGCTATGGGCAGCCCGCTCACCAACAAGTATGCAGAGGGATATCCGGGACACCGCTTCTATGGAGGGTGCGAGTGTGTGGATGTCATCGAGGATCTGGCACGTGAGCGTGCCAAAAAGCTCTTCGGCTGCACTTATGCCAATGTCCAGCCCCATTCCGGTGCTCAGGCAAACATGGCGGTTGAGTTCTGTCTCTTAAAGCCGGGCGACACTCTCATGGGTATGGATCTGGCAGCCGGCGGTCATCTGACCCACGGAAGCCCTGCGAACTTCTCCGGAACCTATTTCAATGTTGTCCCCTATGGTGTCAACGATGACGGCTACATCGATTATGATGAGGTTGCAAGAATTGCAGATGAGTGCAAGCCCAAACTTATCATTGCAGGTGCTTCCGCTTATGCAAGAACCATCGATTTCAAGAGATTTGCCGACATTGCCCACAGCGTAGGCGCCTATCTCATGGTTGATATCGCCCATATTGCCGGTCTTGTCGCTACAGGGCTTCATCCGAGTCCATTCCCTTATGCAGATGTCGTGACAACAACGACCCACAAGACGCTTCGCGGACCGCGCGGCGGCCTTATCCTCTCCAGTGAGGAGTTTGCCAAGGAGCATAAGCTCAATAAGGCTGTCTTCCCGGGCATCCAGGGCGGACCGCTTGAGCATGTGATCGCTGCCAAGGCTGTCTGCTTCGAGGAGGCTCTGCAGCCGGAGTTCAAGACCTACTGCGAGCAGATTGTAAAGAATGCCCAGGCTCTTGCCAAGGGTCTTACAGATCGCGGCATCAAGCTCGTCTCCGGCGGCACCGACAACCACCTCATGCTGGTTGATCTCGTCGGAACCGGCAAGACTGGCAAGGAAATCCAGAATGCTCTTGACGAAGTGGGCATCACGGCGAACAAGAATGAGATCCCGAACGATCCCCAGTCTCCCTTCGTCACATCGGGCGTCCGTCTCGGAACTCCGGCAGCGACATCCCGCGGCCTTAAGGAAGAAGATTTCGACGTTGTCGCAGAGATCATCGCAACCGTCATCAAAGAAGGCGACGCCAGGAAAGAATATTGCCAGGAACTTGTCAAGTCACTCACAGACAAGTATCCACTCAAGTAATCCTGTGGAATAGGAAATTTTATGATACAAGAAAAGGACCTGCCCTCGTGGCGGGTCCTTTCCTTTTTTTGTCTTACTCTCCGAGGTAAGCCTTGCGGATAGAGTCGTCGTTTAAGAGATCGTGGGCCTTGCCCGACGTCGTAATGGAGCCAGTCTCGAGAACATAGGCGCGGTCAGCGATCGTGAGCGCCTTCTTGGCGTTCTGCTCGACCAGAAGAACCGTCGTCCCCTCCGCAGAGACTTCCTCGATGATCTTGAAGATCTCACCGACGAAGATCGGAGAGAGTCCCATGGACGGCTCGTCCATGAGGACAAGCTTTGGTTTCGACATCAGAGCCCGGCCAAAAGCAAGCATCTGCTGCTCGCCGCCGGACAGAGTGCCGGCCATCTGCCTGGCGCGCTCCTTGAGGCGCGGAAAATGTTCATAGACGGAGGCCAGGCTCTGCGCCTTCTCTTGGGCATCCTTTCTCGTGTAGGCACCCAGCATAAGGTTTTGATAGACCGTGAGTTCCGGGAAGACGCGGCGGCCTTCCGGAACATGGGCGATGCCCATCTCGACAATCTTGTGGGCAGGCATCTTTGTGATGTCCGTGCCCTCAAACGTGACCGTGCCGCCCTTCTTCTCGACGAGTCCCGTCACCGTGTGCAGCGTCGTCGTCTTGCCGGCGCCGTTGGCGCCGATGAGAGCGACAACCTCGCCTTTATTGACCTCAAAAGAAATCCCCTTCAGAGCAGGGATGACTCCGTAATTGACTTTCAAATCTTTTACTTCAAGCATTGCCATGATACACGTCCCCCTTACTCGTCGCCCAGGTAAGCCTTGATGACTTCCGGATTCTTCAGAACCGTCTTCGTATCGCCCTGCGTCAGGATGCGGCCGAAGTTGAGGACCGTCAGCTTCTCGCAGATACCGGCGACAAGCTTCATATCGTGCTCGATGAGCAGAATCGTCATGCCGAAATTCTTGCGGATATAGCTGATATTCTCCATGAGCTCCTCCGTCTCGTTGGGGTTCATGCCGGCGGCCGGCTCATCGAGGAGAAGGAGTTTTGGATTTGTCGCCATGGCGCGGGCGATCTCCAGCTTTCTCTGCTCACCGTAGGGCAGATTGGAAGAGAGGACATCTGCGTGCTTATCGAGGCCGAAGACTTTGAGAAGCTCCATGGCCTTTTCATTCATCTCCTTCTCTGTCTTGTAATACGACGGGAGGCGGAGAATCGAAGCGACCGTCGAATACTTATACTGGTTGTGGAGGCCGATCTTGACATTGTCAAGGACGCTCAGCTGTTTAAAGAGACGGATGTTCTGAAAGGTACGGGCGATGCCGGCCTTGTTGATCTCAATCGGCTTTTTTCCCGTAATGTCCACGCCGTCCAACGTGATGATGCCCGATGTGGGCTTGTACTCGCCCGTCAGCAAGTTGAATACCGTTGTCTTGCCGGCGCCGTTGGGACCGATGAGGCCATAGAGCTCGCCCTTCTCGATGGAGAGGTCGAAGTCATCGACCGCGCGAAGGCCGCCGAACTGGATGGCCAGGTTCTTAACTTCAAGAAGTGCCATTTACTTGACCTCCTTTTCTTTCTTCTTAAATGGGTTGTGAGCCTCGATAAATGCACGGGACTTGGGATTCCAGTTGACAATCATCATGACGATCATGACGATGGAGTAAATCAGCAGACGGAAATCGCCGATAAAACGCAGGACCTCCGGGATAAGCGTCAGGATGATGGAGGCGATGATGGCGCCGCGCGTCGATCCGATGCCGCCCAGAACGACGAAGACCAGGAAGAGAATCGACATGTTGTAGCCGAATCTGGCCGGAGTTGCGATGAGGGAAGCCAGGTTGTGGGCATAGAGAGCGCCCGCGCAGCCGGAAATAACCGCCGACATGGTAAAGGCCAGCATTTTGTAACGTGTGACGGGGATGCCAACGGACTCCGCCGCAATGCGGTTGTCGCGAATGGCCATGATGGCGCGCCCATCGCGGGAGTTGATCAGATTGAGGACGACAATGACCGCAATGAGCAGGATGATAAATCCCGCCGTGAAGGTTGCGTCATAGGGCGTGCCCGTGATCCCCTGCGGCCCGTTGATGATCATTTTCCCATTTTCCGTCATCGTGAGATCATTGGCCGACTTCATGGAGAAATGGTAGCCCTTTTCATCCATGCCAATGTAGAGAACATTCATGATGTTCTTGATAATCTCACCGAAAGCCAGCGTGACGATGGCCAGATAGTCGCCGTTGAGTCTCAGGACCGGAATTCCAATTAAGAAGCCGAATATGCCGGCGATGAGGCCGCCGATCAGGATGGCGATGATAAATCTGGGAAATGTATTCATAGTGTCCGCGTGAGCCACGGAGAAAAATGCTGCGGAAAATGCACCGACACACATAAATCCCGCGTGTCCCAAGGACAGCTCGCCCAAAATGCCTACAACCAGGTTCAGGGCGACTGCCATGGTGGCGTAGACGCACAGAGGAACCAGGAGTCCGGCCAGATGGCTGTTGACAAGGCCCGCCGCGGAGCAGATCTGGACAATGATGTAGATGATGACAACCATGGCGATGGTGCCCAGGTTATCCTTTGACTGTTTGGTAAGTTTTGAATTCTTCATGGCCTTGTCTCCTTATACCTTCTCCTGAGTGACCTTGCCCATAAGACCGGTCGGCTTGACGAGCAGCACGATGATGAGCACCGAGAAGACGATGGCGTCACTCAGCTGGGAAGAGATATAGGTTCTTCCAAGAATCTCGATGACGCCGAGCAGAAGGCCTCCGATCATAGCACCCGGAATGGATCCGATGCCTCCGAAGACAGCGGCGACGAAGGCCTTGATGCCAGGCATGGCGCCGGTATAGGGGGACAGGGTCGGATAGGCCGAGCAGAGGAGCACACCTGCGATGCCGGCCATGGCGGAGCCAATGGCGAATGTCAGAGAGATCGTTCCGTTCACGCTGATGCCCATGAGGGATGCAGCGTCGCGGTCCTGAGCGACAGCTAGCATAGCCTGGCCGGGTTTGGTCTTGTTGACGAACATCTGCAGAAAGAAGACAAGCAGAAGACTCACGACAATACTGATGATTGTGGTTCCAGGAATGGTAAAGGGGCCGATCTTGACCGTAGAGAAAGGAACAACCGATGTGAAGATTCTGGGATCAGAACCAAAGATCAGAAGGGCCATATTTTCCAGGAAATAAGAGACGCCGATGGCCGTGATGAGAACGGCGAGCGGTGAGCCCGCATTTCGGAGAGGCTTGTAGGCTATTTTCTCAATAGCGACGCCAAGTCCAAGGCAGCCGACGACAGCGACAAGAATGCCGAGCCCGACCGGCAGACCCAGAGTTGTGATAATTGTAAATGCCAGGTAGCCGCCGACCATGATGATATCGCCGTGGGCGAAGTTCAGCATCTTGGCGATACCATAGACCATCGTGTAGCCGATGGCGATGATCGCGTAGATGCTTCCGAGGCTTAAGCCATTAATTAAGTTCGTGATGAAGCTGACCATACCCAATCCCCTTACTGGTTACCGCCTGCCGGCCAGCCTGCGGAGATCAATTGGAAAGCACTTCCTCCGCGGACACTCCCTGAAAGGTCCACTCCGGAAGTGCTTTCCAACTGATCTCCGGGCAAAGCCTAGAACGGTATCCATTAGTGCCAAAGGCGACTGATGTCCTTGATAGAGCACACCAGTCGCGCATAGGTTATAAGTAACTATAAAATTCTCTATTTGAAGAAATCCTGATCTTTATGCAGCTGTGGAAGAAGTTGCCTCAGATGTGGACTCCATCATCTCATAAGCGCCGTCCTTGATGACAACGGCCTTCGGCTCCTTGTCCGGCTCGCCGGATGCCTGCCATGTGATGGTACCTGTGAGACCCTCGACAGTGACCTCTGTCATGCCCTTTGCAAGAGCTGCCTCGATGTCAGCAACGGACATATCCGGTGTGACATTCTCCTTCTCAGCAGCTGCCTTGATGGCGTAGATTGCATCGTATGCATCGGCTGCGAACTGGTTCGGAGTCTGATCATGATCAGCCTTGAATGCTGCGACGAACTTCTGAGTTGCATCATCGGTTGCCGTTGCGGAGAACGGTGTCAGAAGCATGACGCCCTCAGCCAGTTCCTTGTTGAAGTTCTTCATGTCAAGCATACCGTCGAGACCGTCGCATCCGAAGTACTTGGCGTCAAGACCAAGTGTGTCGGCCTGTGTCAGGATAGTAGCTGCCTGGGTGTAATAGATCGGAAGGAAGACAAGATCGACGCCAGCATCCTTGCACTTCTGCAGCTGTGCTGTGAAGTCTGTGTTGGAGTCCGCTGTAAATGCTTCCTCAACGGAAACCTTAAGTCCCTGCTTCTCTGCTTCCTTGACAAATGCAGCCTCGATACCGGAGCTGTAGACATCGGAGGAATCATAGATGATACCGACATTCTCTGCCAGCTTGTTCTTCGCGATGTATTCAGCGGACTTTGTACCCTGTGCCGGATCAGCGAAGCAGACACGGAAGACGTTGTCATACTTGACGCAGTCTGCTGCGGATCCTGACGGTGTCAGCTGGAACATGCTGTCGGCCTTGGTTCTCTCGGATACGGCGATGGAGCAGGCACTTGTTGTGGAGCCTACCAGCATCTGCATACCCCAGTCCTTCAGAGTGTTATAAGCGTTGACGGACTTCTCGTTGTCAAGCTCGTCGTCCTCGCCCTTGTACTCGATCTGATAGCCGTTGATACCGCCGGCTGCGTTGATCTCCTTGACAGCTTCCTCAGCGCCCCAGACAACGCCCTGGCCGTACTGAGCGGCTGCACCTGTCAGCGGTCCGATGGCACCGATCTTGAATGTCGGGCCGTCGCCGGTTGCCTTGACTTCTCCGTTGGCATCTGCTGCAGCTGCCGTGGAGCCTGCCGCCTCCGCTGTGGACGTGGAAGCCTCAGATGTTGTCGTGGAAGAAGAGCTTCCTGTAGAACTGCTGCCGCAGCCTGCCAGAAGACCTGTCGCCATCGCTGCCGTGAGGACTACGCTCATAAACTTTTTCATTTTCATGAATTGTTACCCCCTTTACTTTCCCTTCAATAGTTGCTCTTTTTACGGGGCATTTACGCTGCCGTGTATCATTTTTATTCATACCCCATAAAAATATAATTCATACTATACTTCAACATCCTCCATCTGTCAACCCATGGCGTTCACATTTCGTTCACAATCGAAGGAGCCGTTACAGTTCACGGGGCACCCCGGCGCGGAGCACAAAGGCCTTCTTCCGGAGCGC
>OMTP01000107.1 GCA_900313955.1 uncultured Lachnospiraceae bacterium
TTCGCCGCTGAGGACATGGTTTTCTCTCCGCAAAGAGCCCGTCCTGAACAGTTACCTTCATTGCTTTATTACTCCAATCCCAGCAGCGTTCCCGCAAAGACACCATAGTAATTGCCAAGAACGTATCCCAGAGTGCCGACAAGAACGGCTGGGACAATGAGTGACGACCAGTTCCGGGAGGCTGCCATGGCAGCGGCTGTGGTGGGACCTCCGACGTTGGCATTGGAGGCGATGATGATCTCCTCAAGATCAAAATGAAGGAGCTTCCCGAAGATAAAAGAAAATGCCATATTTTTGACGACAATGATGAGACAGAACGCAAGGAGCAGAGGCGTCTTTGTCACAATAAGCGATATTGATGCTGGTACTCCAATCACAGCGAAGAAGATGTGCATGGCAAATGTACCGATTTCCTGTGCTCCCCGCAGATGGCCAATCTGCGATGAAAATGTAGTGGCAAGTATCACGGTGATCGTTGTGATGAGCATGTACTCATTGCCTAAGAGGCCGTGAAGAAGTGTGAGTAAAAAGCCTTGCTCGGGAATAAGTGCTGAAAAAAGAGATGCCAGCTGCTTAGAGGTCAAAGCTATCCCAATTGTCAGGAGACACTGAGGACAATATCAAGAGCTCGTAGCTGTGAAGAGTGGTGATCGTCCTTAGCTGAACTGGTATTTTTATTGCTGCTCTCCTCTTCCTGATCAAGCAGAGGGTGGGTATATTTTCTTGTAACTGTTCAGGGCCCGACGGAAAGGTGCGATAAAAAAAGAAAATACAGGAGAAAAAGGAACATCGATCTATCCTTCTTTCTCCCGTATCTCATTTTCATGATAGTAGAATAACACAGAAGCCTTCTTTTATCACCCTGTTTGTGAATTATGCAAGAAGAACATTCGCGTTATCGAGAACCTTGCCGCCGGCCTGGCATGCCGGGCAGACGCAGTACTTTTCTCCTGCGGCTTTAGCTTTCTTAGCTCCTTCGAGAGCTGCAGGGAGCTGGTCACCGAAGATTTGCTTTGCTGCTTCACTCTCATAGAAAGAGATGCATCCGTCGATGTCACATACATCCTCTTTCAGCTCAGCAATGAGGGCTTCTGCTTCAGCCTTCTCACTGTTTGTACCAATAGCTTCAAGATACTTGGCGCAGGCGTCTTTTGCCTCCTGGCTGCAGCTTGGAGCTTCCATCGTCTTCTTTACATATTCCTGAATTTCGGATTTTGTCATTTCTTTGTCCTTTCTAAACTTATGTTTACTGCTGGCATAAGCAAATTATAGCATCTTAAGTAGATTTTGTATTTATTTTTTCATTCTTCCAAAAAAGCAAACGGCTGCTCCGGGTCACTTTTGAGAAAGGCATGCATGAGGAAAGCTGCACGGACCGAGGTTTTTTCCTCCTGTAAAATTCGCCTGACCTCTTTTTTATCTGCCAGAAGGACATCGATCCACTCAGAGCTTTCATTTTCTTTCCTGCCATCCAGATCATCAATCGTTCCAAAGATGGCAGAACCCGGCTCGTCAGAGAATCCTGGCGCCAGGAAAAAAGGGCGCCGCATGTATGCCGCTCCGCCTTTATATTCATGAAAGCGAAATCCCGTCTCTTCTTTTAGTTCTCTGACAGCAGCCTGTCCTGCTGTTTCACCCGGATCGATGAGTCCGCAAGGAAGTGAATAGATATATTCATCGATGGGAAAGCGATATTCATGAACAAGAGCCAGTCGGGGCTCCTTTTCGTGTGTAACTGCATAAATACAGATGCCTTCCGGAGTCAGTTCGTGGGTTCTGATTTTAAGTTTGTCATTTTTATTTCTCGTGGCAAAATAATAGTCTCTGTCATTTCCTTCGCGGTCATGAAATTTCAGATGGTACATATTCAGATATTGATTATCTGTCTGTCGTTCAATCGACTCAATATGCGATTTTCTCATAAGTCAATATTCCTTTCTCGATAGCAAATGCGATTCTACCTCTCTATTATTTACCTTAGGCTCTGGATTTATCAATATCGAATTAGAAAAGTAAATTGTTTGTCAATATCCTTCGCAGGTAATAAAATGTAATGAGTGATATTTATGTTGGAGGTACTATATACAATGTCTAAATCGCCTTCTTCTCTTCTTCCCTACAGAAGAGCTATCCCACAGATCCTGATCTACCAGTTTTTTTCCGCAGGCATACTCTCCATCGTTATGCTCCTCTATCGGCAGCTGACAGGATGGATCCTCTGGAATATTGACCGGCCCGCATTCACGAGCGGAGATCTCCCCTACCTCCTTAAGACCTGGCAGGGATGGATGCTCATTATTCTCGGCTTTTTGGCACTTGTGATATACACGGTCTTTGACATCAATGCCACCATTCTCTTAAGTGACAAGGTACTAAAAGGAGAAAAATTTCATGTGCCCTCTCTCCTCAGGGACGCCGTCGCTTCATTGAACTGTTTTCGGGGCCTTCGCGGCGTTCTGGTCATTCTCTATGTTTCATTGGCGGCACCCCTTGCCGGAAGTGTATTTGGGATCACGCTGACCTCAAACTTTACCATTCCCAATTTTATCATGTCCGTGATCAAGGGAAATGCCCTCTACTATGGTCTCTATATTGTTGGAATCATAATTCTCAGTCTCTGTGGCTTGATTTATGTGTTTACGTTTGACTTTGCCATTCTTGGGAAGCAGAAAATGAAACAGGCAATGGGTTCATCAAGAATTGTTATGAAGGAAAACTGGAAAAACTTCCTGATCCAGTATATTGTCTTCATCCTCAAGTGGCTGATCCCACTTATTTTATGTATCACGATTCTCTACATAGCTCCGTGCATCCTCATGCAGATGATCCCACTTAAGTCAGACACCCACCATGCAGGGATTATCTTTTTCAGCACAGTCACAGCCCTTGGACTTGCTTTTTATGTTATCCTCTTTGACTATTTTATTCAGATGAAACTGACGCAGCTCTACTATGCCTATACAAACAGGCAGGTTTTGTACAGACTCCCAGCGAAAAAGAGTCACCATGGTCTGAGGATTCTCCTTACTCTCCTCATCATTTTCATTGGGATCGTCAGCTATGCCGCATCATTGGACTTTGATACATATTTTCCGAAGAAAGTCCTCACGAAAACAATTGCCCACCGTGCGGGAGGAATTCTGGCAAATGAAAATACTGTGTTGGCGCTGAATGCGGCTGTCCGCGCGAAAGCAAATGGCGCTGAAGTGGATGTACAGCGTACGAAGGACGGACATTACATCATCAATCATGACAGTACTTTCAAGCGGGTCTGTGGTGACCCCCGTACATCGGGCGAAATGACCTTGGCTGAGATCAAAAAGCTTAAAGTCCACAATCTTGTCAATCCCCTTCAACCCGACACCGAGGTGGCAACCATGGAGGAGATGCTTGATGCCGCAAAAGGCAAGATCCAGCTCTATATCGAACTCAAGGGAAAAAGTGCTGACTTTGCCATGGCAGAGGATGTCATCAAGATGGCGAAAGAAAGAGACATGATGAATGAAGTGACGTTGATCTCCCTTGACTATGATCTGATCGATACCATTGAATCAGAATATCCAGATGTCCGAACCGGATATCTCTGCTACTTCTCTTTCGGTTCTATCCAGAATCTCAACTGCGATGCGGTCCTCATGGAAGAAGAAGTTGCGACATCTGCGAACATCGACAGGATTCATAAAGCTGGCAAGGAGGCAGGTGTATGGACGGTCAACACAACCACATCCATGTCAAACTTTCTTTCAAGTGACGTGGATTGGGTCATCACGGATGAAGTCTCGATGGCGTCTACCATCAGGAGACTGATTGAGACAGATTCCGATGAAAGCAGAGTATTAACGACGATCATCCGGCTCATCAATGGATAAAAGAGATGAAAAATCGAAACTGTTCAGGACCCGACGGAAAGGTGCGATAAAAAAGCACTTCCTCCGCGGCCACCCCTCAAAGGTCCACTCCGGAAGTGCTTTTTTATCGCACCTTCGTCAGGCCTGCTGAACAGTTACGAAAAATCACTCTATTCCGTAGGCAATCAGCGGTCCATCCTTCAACACGCTTAGACTGCCCGTCTGGTAGAGAACTCTTCCGTTCCCTTCCGCATAGCTTGTGTGGACAATCCGTCGTTCCAGATCCCGGACAGTTCCCAGCAATTCTCCTTTGACAATGCGTTCTCCTGGTTTCTTATTCGGGAACCAGTATCCAGTGACAGGGGAGCTCTCGTATCTGACATTGTTGAATGTGATCTTATGAATTGTTTCTGCCGTATCATTCTGTCTTTGCTGAGATAAATATTCAAGAATCCGAAGAACATCTCTCTTATCTGCCTGTACCTCTTCAATGGACCAGGTTCCCATGCACCCCCGCTCAATGAGGATCGATGGAATTCCCAGCGAACTGGCATAATTGTAAGCACCGCCAGTTGTTATGTCAGAGGCGACCTCAAACGCAGTCTCCGCCAGGTCCGCCATATGTTTTGCAGTCTTTATGGCATCGGGATCTCCCTTCCCTACAAAATAGACATAGGGGATCAGTTTCTCATAACCATCACCACAGTGAAGATCAATGTAAAAATCTGCTCTTTTGATCAGCTCTTTAGTCACTGTATAGCAGAAGCGGTCCGCCACAGACCCGTCAATCCTTCCGGGAAATTCGCGATTGAGATTTTTATCATCCTCGTAGACCATGCTCATGGTTCTGTGAGAAAAACCGGAAATATTGACAAGAGGTGCAATGATGACGCGGCCGATGGATCCCTTTAGATCCTCCGGTACCAGCTCGTCGCAGATCTCATTGGCAGCTTCTATGCCCACATATTCTGCAGAGTGAACCCCTGCCGTCACGAGAAGTGTTTTCCCTTTTCCCCTGGAAATGACAGTGACAGGAACAGAATACTCACTTCTTGCAATAGGAAGCCAAAAGCTGGCTTTGCCTTCTTCTCCTCCATCGAAAAAATCGATTTGCTTCTGAAAATGATTTTTTAGCTGATCGATATGATGTCCCTTTCTAGCAGCTTCTTCCGACCGCTTTTCAGCACATACCATAAAAAGTGGTGTGGTCTTATATCTTGTTTGTTCCATCTCGTCATAGACATAGGAATTAAGCTCAGGAATAATCGTCACAAGTTTCATGCCTAGTGTCTCGAGGACTGAGCGATCCCATGCCGGCCGGATACACTGAGACAGAGGCAGATCAAGGGCGATCTCCTCAATTCTGGTATTCTCGCTGAATCGCGCTGACATCACCTTCGCGTAATCCAGTGGAAACTTCCGCTTGTAATTCTCAAAATCAGCTTCCATATCTCTTTTGGTCTTTTCGTCAAAGAGATAGAGATACCAGTTGGCATCGAAACAGATCATGCGGCCGCCTGGCCGCAAAACCCGCTTCCATTCAGAAAAAGCACTGTAAGGGAAGCGCAGATTCCATGTGACATTGCGGCTCACGATGAGGTCAAAGGAATTATCAGGGAAAGAAAGGCGCTCTCCTTCCTCTTTTTGGAAGACCACATCCACTCCCGCATTCTTCGCGTTCTCCCTTGCATGAGCGATCATTCCCTCTGTCACATCAATTCCAGTTACATGATGTCCAAAGGTGGCAAGATTGACGGCAAAAAAACCTGGACCTGTACCCACGTCTAGAATATCCAGCGTCTTTTTTGATGGGGCGTTGTCAAGGATCAGTTTCATCCATCTCTCTTTTTTCCAGCTCACCGTCTCTTCCAGACTCTGGTTGTCATAGGAGTCGGATCTCTTGTTCCAATAGTCCTCAATCTTTGATATTTCTGTTTCAGGATTGTGGAGAAACTCTTTTTTGAAAGCTTCTGTCATGGGGCCTCTCTTTCTTTACAGTACGGAATCCAGCAGCACTTTTGTATATTCCTCGCGTGGGTGCTGGATGACCTCGTCAGGCGTTCCTTCCTCGACAATGATTCCGTGATTCATTACAAGGACGTAGTCACTGAAGGACTGGACCAGCGCCAGATCGTGGCAGATAAAAAAATAGGACATATGCCTTTCTTCTTTAAGACGGGAAAGAAGGTCAATGACCTGCTTTTGCACAGTCACATCCAGGGCACTCGTCGCCTCATCAAGAATCAGCAGCTCCGGATTTACTGCAATCGCCCGGGCGATTGCAGCTCTCTGACATTCGCCGCCACTCACCTCATGGGGATATTTATCAGCAAAAGAAGCATCAAGACCGCACTCAACAAGCAGGTCCTCCACTTTCTTTTTCACTTCAGATCTGCTCATGCCTGTGTTGCTGAGCGATTCACCAATTCCAAATCCAAGTGTGCGTCTTGGATCAAACGACTCCTGAGGAGATTGAAATACCATCTGCATGCGGCGGTAGATATCTCTCCTCTTTTTGCCCTTGAGAGATGTGATATCCTCTCCGTCCATTTCAATTGTTCCTTCGGATACAGGCAAAAGGCCAGTGATCATACGCACGGTCGTGCTCTTTCCACTGCCGGACTCTCCAACCAGAGCCAGACAGGTTCCCCTTTTTAACGAAAATGATATATGGTCGACTGCCGGAAAAACCGTATTATCTTTTCCACGAAAGACACGGGTGAGTCCCTCTGCCCTCAAAAGTGTATCTTCTGCCACAAGATCTCCTCCTGCATATTTCATCGCTATTTATGCTCTCTTCAGAACAGGAACCGCAGATAACAGTGTTTTGGTATATGGTTTCTCTGGATGCGACAGGACTTTTCCGGTTTCGCCATACTCGATCATTTCGCCTTTCTTCATGACTAGTACATCGAAAATAAAATAACTGGTACATTTAATTGAGCTATGGTATGATGA
>OMTP01000132.1 GCA_900313955.1 uncultured Lachnospiraceae bacterium
TTCGCCGCTGAGGACATGTTTTTCTCTCCGCAAAGAGCCCGTCCTGAACAGTTACCAATGGGAAACTTAATCGTTTTATGTACTTATTGTACAGAAAAGGGCTGGAAAATAACAGGAAAAGATGAAGAAAAACTGCAAATGGCTGCGTTCGTTGTTCCTGTCTGTTCACACGTCAGCCAGACGCTGCCCCTGGAAATGCACTTCCGGAGTGGATCCTCACGGGATGTCCACGGAGGAAGCGCTTTCCGAGCCCTGCCCGCCGGCATACCAGTAAAAAGTATTGTTCATATTTTTGTGCTGTAAAGCGACGAAGTTTTCATTGACATTCCATTTCCTATGCTCTATAATAGCAAATCGAAATGAGAACAATGGCGTTCGAGAGACGAAGCCATTGTTCTTTTTTTCATTTTCATAACGATTCAGAAGGGTCCTGGCGGTTGATTGAGCTTGCCCCTCCTGAAGGGATTTCTTTTTTATAGGGGGGAAATGCTATGAACTATTCTGTAACTGACACACTATGGGTTTTCTTCACGGCGATCCTGGTTTTCTTCATGAACCTGGGTTTTGCTGCAGTTGAGGCCGGCTTCGCAAGAGCAAAGAATACGGTCAATATTCTTTCCAAAAATTTCATCGTATTTGCAGTCTCTTCTCTGGGCTTTCTCTTCCTGGGATGGGGAATCATGTTCGGCGGTACAAATCCGATCATCGGCACGTCTCATCTCTGGATCCTGAACGGCGACACTTCTTATTATGACAACACGCTGACTTCGACTGTTCCTTTCTGGGGCAAGTTCTTCTTCGAGCTGGTCTTCTGCGGAACAGCCGCCACAATCGTCTCCGGTGCAGTGGCAGAGCGCATCAAATATGTGAGTTTCATCATTTTCTCTTTTGTGCTGACTCTGTTCATCTATCCGGTCATTGGCCACTGGATCTGGGGCGGCGGCTGGCTGGCTCAGCTGGGCTTTCAGGATTTTTCGGGCGATACGGTCGTCCATTCTCTCGGCGGCTGGTCAGCCCTCGCCGGTGCCTGGATTCTCGGCCCGCGTATCGGAAAGTATGATAAGGACGGTAAGGCCCGTGCTATTCCGGGCCACAATATGTCGCTTGCCGTCATCGGACTTTTTGTTCTCTGGCTCGGCTGGTTCGGTTTCAATCCCGGATCTACTCTGACGGCCTCCCATCCGGATGATATCATGATGATCCTCATGAACACCAATACGGCGGCTGTCGGTGCCATTATCACTTCCACAATCACTTCCTGGATTGTCATCGGTAAGCCCGATCTTGGCATGACGGTCAACGGCTGCCTTGCAGGTCTTGTCGTCATCACGGCGGGATGTGCCTATGTCACTCCTGGTGCCTCCCTTATCATGGGTCTTATTTCGGGCGTGGTCGTTGTCTATGCGGTTCTCTTCTTCGACCGCATCCATATTGACGACCCTGTCGGTGCGTGCGCTGTTCACCTCTGCAACGGCGTCCTCGGCACGATCGAGGTTGGTCTTTTTGCCAAGGCCGGCGTCACATCTGTTTCCAAGGTCAACGGCCTCTTCTACGGCGGCGGAGCTCATCTCCTTGGAGTTCAGCTGCTGGGAGTTGTCTCTGTCGGAGCTTTCTCTTTTATCTGCGCTGTCCTTGTCTGGAAGGTTCTCGAGCACACCGTCGGTATCCGCGTCACTCCCGAGGAAGAGATTCAGGGCCTTGATATCGGCGAGCACGGCAATGTTGCCTATCCGGATTTCGCTCCGGCGACTGCAACCGCATTCAATACCAATATTGATGACGTCACATCCCCTGCCGGTGGTCTGGCTGCTTCTTCAGCCATGAAGAAGAACGGTACAACTCCTGTTGTCTCTCCTGCTGAGGCTGTTCCGGTTGTCGCCGACCAGGTTCCGGGTGCCAGCCTCACCAAGGTCACGATCATTTGCAACCAGACCCGGTTCTCTGAACTGCAGGATACATTGGAGGCCATGGGCATTTCCGGTATTACTGTAACCAACGTCTTCGGCCACGGCATGCAGAAGGGTCATGTCAATTACTTCCGCGGTGCACCTATGGAGACCAAGCTTCTGCCCAAGATTAAGCTGGATGTTGTCATCAGCAAGATTTCCACCGACGATCTGATCCACGCTGTCCGCAACACGCTCTACACTGGCAATGTCGGTGACGGCAAGGTCTTCGTCTATGATGTCCGCGATGTCGTCAAGATCCGTACCAACGAGCATGGATACGAGGCACTGCAGGACGAGTAAGTTGTCAGGATATTTTTTCATGAAGGGACCGCAGAGCATGATGAGCTCTGCGGTCTTTTTACTGTCTGTATGCTTGCAATTTCAGATCTGGGTTACTCGTTCGGGTGGACGGCCGCTGCGGAGAAAGCTTGGACCCCAGCGAGACGGCGATTTGGGCTTCTCGCTGGGGTTGTCGGCCGCCGCAGAGAAAGCCAGAACCCCAGCGAGTCGGTGTTTTGGGCTTCCCGCTGGGGTTGCCGGCCGGTGAGGAGGAAGCACGAACCCCAGCGAGACGGCGATTTGGGCTTCTCGCTGGGGTCCCTGACCCGTGAGGAGGTAGAATGAACCCCAGCGAGTCGGCGTATTTGGCTTCTCGCTGGGGTTGTCGGCCGGTGGGGAGGAAGTTCGAACCCCAGCGAGTCGGTGTTTTGGACTTCCCGCTGGGGTTGCCGGCCGGTGGGGAGGAAGCTTGAACCCCAGCGAGACGGCGATTTCGGCTTCTCGCTGGGGTCCCTGACCCGTGAGGAGGAAGCACGAACCCCAGCGAGTCGGTGTATTTGGCCTCTCGCTGGGGTTGTGGGCCGCCGCAGAGAAAGCCAGAACCCCAGCGAGACGGCGATTTGGGCTTCTCGCTGGGGTCCCCGGCCGGTGAGGAGGAAGCACGAACCCCAGCGAGTCGGCACATTCTGGGTCTCACGTAATTTCTTGACTATGACCCATGTATTCTTCACAGACACGATAAAATTTGTAAATACATAGATTCTCTATAAAATACGGATTCTGCCGCTTTGGGTTTATCACATAAAATTGCAATATATGTACTAATATTTCTTGACTATTCCTTAGATTCGGATTATCATAAGCATAGCTGATCATTAATACTTAGTTTGGTTGGTGACAACCAGGAAAGAAGAATGCCTACGGATTTAAAGGAATGGTTCAAGCAGAGAGTCCGGTATCTTATTCAGCTGATTGAAACAACTGAGAAAGCTCTCGCCAATGCGCAGGATGGGCGGCTGCACATTGTAACAAAAGATAATCATCTTGAATACTACAAGATTGATCAAACAACGCCCATCAATGGGATCTATATTTCCAAAAAGGATATGAAAACTGCCAAGGAGTTGGCACAAAAAGGATATTATCGCAAAGTCTTATGGGCCGCCCAAAAAGAACTTGTTCTTGTCAAGAGACTCAGTGAGTATTACGAGGCCTCTGGAAGTGTTGAAGACGTCGTGTTCCTGTACAGCAAAGCGTGGCAGGATCTTATTCAACCGATCTGGAAGACAGACGATCAGTTTATTGATGACTGGAAAAAGGGCGATTTTCAAAAGAAACCAGTCCCTGAAAATTCACCTTACATTACGAATCGTGGCGAAACAGTTCGCTCTAAGAGTGAGCTTCTTTATGCAAATGAATTTGATCGTTACGATATTCCTTACATTTATGAGAAACCTATTCTCATCAAGGGTCTTGGTACGGTCTACATTGATTTTACCACTCTCTGCGTAAAGCGCAGAAAAACCATTTATGTTGAACATTTTGGACTCATAGATGAGCGCGATTATCGAAATGATATGCTGACAAAGCTTCATTTCTATATGCTAAATGGCCTTTTTCCCGGAGATAACTTTCTCTGTACTTTTGAGACAGCGAAGAGTCCTCTGAGTACGAAAGATATTCGCATGTTGATCGAGCATTACTACCTTTAATCACAGAGGTATTGACTCTTTTAAGAGACTTTAACCCCCAGCGAGTCGGTGTATTTGGCTTCTCGCTGGGGTTGTCGGCCGCCGCAGAGAAAGTCAGAACCCCAGCGAGGCGGCGTAATTGGCCTCTCGCTGGGGTCCCCGACCCGTGAGGAGGAAGCACGAACCCCAGCGAGACGGCGATTTTGGCTTCTCGCTGGGGTCCACGGCCGCCGAGGCGGATGTTCGAACCCCAGCGAGTCGGTGTATTCGGCTTCTCGCTGGGGTTGCATCAGTTCAGGCCTGCGGTTCCTTGCAGACGTCGACCCAGCCTTCTGCCTCAGAACACTTCTCAAGCTCAGAAATGGTGAGACGAACAGCGCTGTGGTCATCACCGGCAGCGGGATAGACAACATCAAATTTCCTGAGGGAGACATCAAGATAAGTCGGAATCCCTTCCCTCCTGCCGAAGGGGCAGACACCGCCCGGAGCATGGCCGGTCATCTCCTCCACTTGGCTGCCGGGAATCATCTTGGCCTTCGTGTGGAAAGTTTCCTTGAATTTATGATTATCGACCCTGGCAGTTCCTTCCGTGACGACAAGAATGGCATGGTCATCGACGACAAAGGACAGAGTCTTGGCAATGCGCGCCGGTTCCACTCCCAAAGCCTGGGCCGCGAGGTCAACCGTGGCACTCGAATCCGTGAGGACATGGATGCGATCCTCATATCCGAATCGTTTAAGCGCTGATGCAGCTTTCTCAAATGACATTTTCAATTCCTCTTTTCATAAAAATCGGTAAATGTCTAGGACCGGCTCCTGCGGAGAGAAACACACGTCCTCATCGACAATATTCAAGACAGCAATAAGGAGATGAGGACGTGTTTCACTCAGAACAAGGGTACCCTCCTGAATCGTTACCAAAAAATAAACAGGGAAATTATACCATATTTGTTACGCCGCGTGAATAAATCATGCTTCGACGCCTTACTTGCTAAGTGAGGCAGAATATGTTAGACTTTTGGTCACAGGAACAGATCTCTATCGCCGGGTAGAGAAAGGAAGCATCGGTTCCCTGCCGATAGGCCAATGAAGGCAGGGGTGGCCGGTGTTTTTTTATAGAAAAGGGTAACTGTTCAGGACGGGCTCTTTGCGGAGAGAAAAACATGTCCTCAGCGGCGAA
>OMTP01000065.1 GCA_900313955.1 uncultured Lachnospiraceae bacterium
GCGAAGTCCCCGCAGGGGACCCTTGACGGGTTCTGCATGAGGTGCTACAATCGCCATCCCGACGGCGCCGAAGAGTTCGTTCTGCTCCTGAGTCCCTCGCCGTCGGCGCCTTAAGACGGGCACCTCATGCAGGTTCTGTCAAGGGCGGCGTCACGATGCTCTTGACTTGATTATTTTGAACAAGTAAATAATTCAAACAAAAAGAGGTTGCCGTACTGTTTAGTGCGACAGCCCCGTGGTTTCAACCGAATATGATATTTTATGAAGCTGTCGATGTCACCTCGGACGTTGCAGCTGTGGATGAGCTGTCCGGCAGGTAGTCGCTGATCCCCTTGGTCAGGTAATCAGAGATCGAAGTTGAGACAGCGTAGACCGTCGACGTGTCGTCGCCCAGGTAGAGGTAGACGACGCTGGCCGCCGTATTCGTGTTGCCGATTGTAAACGAAGTCGTCTTGCCGTCGGTATCCGTGTAAGATCCCGTGATGCTTGGTTCATCAAGACCGTACTGGCTGAGGTCCGTGACGCTGTCGATCTGCTGCGTCACCGTCACGCCTGTGATGGAGGAAGCCAGAGCCCCGACCTTGGTCGAATCAAGCGTCTCCGCCGGATACTGGTCGCATACCCAGGTCGTCGCGTCGGTGGATGTGCTATCCGACGTCGCCTCGCTTGCTGCTTCGGAAGTCGACGAAGACGAAGAAGCATCCGCCTCATCATCCCTGGTGAAGGTCAGCTCCTCAGAGCCGCTCACCGTGTAGGAAATGGACTTGATTTTGTCCACTGTCAGTCCGTCGAACAAGGTCGCATCCGTCGACGCCGCCGACTGGGCGTCATTGTAGGCCTTGGCCCTGTTCTGGACGACAAGAAAGACGACCAGAACTGCAACCAGAACCGCGCAGGCAATAATGAGGGAAGTCAGCTTGTTTTTCTTTTTCTTCATGGCTTATCTCACTTTCTCCTTCTTCTGACGAAGATGACAACACCTGCGATGATCACCGCCACAGGAAGGGCAAACATAGCCAGATTGCCCAGGAGCTGGACCTTGCCGGAATCAATCGTTGTCTGCGGCGTCGACATAGACTTGGACGCCACAGAGACGGTGACCTCCTGATCCGTGAGGTAGGTAATGGAGTTGGCGAGCAGCTCATTGTTGCCCTCAGGCAGGGATGTCGACGTCTGAATCATCTGAGACAGGGCATCCGCATCGAAGACAGCCGGTGTCGTGAAGTAGAGAAGCTTGGTTGTCTTTGCATCCGAGCTGTCAGCATCCGTTGAAGAATCCGCTGTGGTCGCCGAAGAATCCGCCGCCTCTTCCGCAGATGTCGAAGAAGCCGAAGACTCTGCAGAAGAATCCGTGGACGATGCCGAGGAATCCGCCACATCCGAAGTTCCGTCGGATCCGTTTGACAAAGTCTCCTCGACCTGAACTGCCAGTGGGAAGGATCCGGTCTCATCGCCGTCTTCCTTCTCCATCGTCGAGGCATTGGAGAGGTCGCTCTTGATATAGGCCTGATCCGATGTACTGAGAAGCGTCGTCTGCGTGTAGGTCGCATCCTCGCTGTCATCAAGACTAAGCGCCTCGCCGAGCGCGTAGACGATATTTTGATTACTCAAGGAACTCGTCACATCCGAACTCGTATCGATGGTCGGAACCATGAGATACGGTGCCTGGACATAGGCATTGGTATCTCCCTCGAGGACAAGGCCGCCCTTTCTGGTAATACCGTAGGCGGACAGAATCTTGTCAAAGTTCGGCGTCTTCGTGTTGTTGTTGACCGCCGGCGACATGGAGACAATCATGGCCTTTCCGCCGTTCTGCAGGTAAGTGATGACCTTGTCTGCTTCCGCCTCCGTGAAGTCCTGAAGCGGTGAGAAAATCATGAGTACGCTGCAGTCGTCCGGGACATCCGACGTCAGAAGATTCAGCTCCGCAGTGTCGACATTTGCCTTGGAAAATGCGTCCGTCATGCCGCTCGAGAGGGACAGTTCATTGTGGCCGGTCGTGTAGTAGAGCCTGGACGCATTTGACGAAGTCACATAGGAAATGGCGCTTGTGATCTGGCCCTCGCCGTCGAAGCCAGATGCGGAATAAGAATACGAACTGTAGTCCATTTCGTACATGTTATTGTAATCGACAACCTTGGAGCGGTCTCCGCAGACAGCGATAATCGAGTTGGCCGTCACATTATCGCTTGTGTATTTCTGAGCGAACGTCGGATTAGAGACCAGGTCAACCTTCTTGACCTTGACATGCTTTGAGTAGCCCTCGTAGGTGTCGAGAAGCTTTGAGATCATCTCGTCCGGCGTGCCCGATGTCAGGAAGTTGAGCGTGACATCGTCATTTAAGTTGTCGAGGATCTTCTTTGTTGTGCTTCCGATCGTGTAGAGTTTCTGATCCGTCACATCAAACTGAGTGAACTTGGTCGGAATCGCCCCCACGATGAAGTTGATGACCACAATCACCGCGATGGCAATCGCCGTCATGGCCATGGCAAAAGATCCGTTGACCAGTGCCTTTTTATTGACAGGCTGCTTCTCCTTCGGTTCCTTTGGGACCGCCTCGGAAGCGCCGTTTTTACCTTTCAAAAGTTTCATTTTCCCGTCCTCCTTAGCTCCAGCGTCTTCTCTGAATCGATGTCATCGTGAGAATAATGCCGACGGCTGCTGCCGATGCAAAGTAGACGATGTCGGCAATATTAAGAGATCCGCCTGCAACATTTGAAAAATGCGTCGAGAAGTCAAGGATTCCGATGATACTCGTCGACTTTCCGCTGAACCAGTCAGGTTTCACCGCGTAGAAAATGAACCAGAGGGCGGAAAGGCCCATGATGGTTCCCAGGCACGCCCAGAAATTCTTCGTCATAAAGTACACGAGCAGACCAATGAGGACGCTGACGATAATGAGCGTCACAAGGGAGGCGAAGTTGGATGAGCTGAAGAGGCTGGTCGTGCTGGCAACCATCTGCGTCACGAAGACGAAGAGAATGGACAAAATCGCGGCGATGACCACATTTTCCGTCAGTGAGGAAATGAACATGCCTGCAGCAAGATAGGCGCATCCCATGAGGAAGAAGCAGATGACGCAGGCGTAATCCCAGCCCAGTGTCTCTTTGCCAAATGCCTTCATGACGAGCGGGTAAACAGCTGTCACGGCCATGGGAATAGCGAAAACCGAGATGAGGGCGAGATACTTGCCAAATACAATCTCCGGTATGGATACAGGGGCTGTGAGAAGCAGCTGGTCCGTCTTCTGCTTTCTCTCCTCGGCGAACACGCGCATGGAGAGAACCGGCACGACGATATAGAACATAAGCGTGCTGTTGTTCATGGTATAGTGAAATGTCAGAACCCCATTGTAGAGGTTATAGTAGCGGAACATGAGTCCCGTGACGAGGAGGGACACCGCGATGGCGATGGCACCGGTCATGGAAGTCATGTAGCTCTTCATCTCTTTCTTATAGATCGCTGTCATGACTCATCCTCCTTGTCCTCATTTTCTTCGACAGATGCATTTTCATGAGGCACTTCCTCTGCCGGAACATCTGCTGCTTCAGGTTCATCTGCCTCTTCCGGAGCTTCTTCATTTTCCTCCGAAGCCTTTGCCTCTTTTCCTTTCGCAGCGCCCTTCCTGCCGGCTTTGGCGGCTTTCTTCTCTGCGCGCTCGGTGTCATCCTCAGCGGTCAGCATGAGGAAGATATCCTCCAGGTTCTGGCTCTCCTGATGCATCTCGACAATCGGGCACTTGGCAGCAAAGAGAGCTGCGCTCACGCGGCTGCGGACATCAGCGTCGGACGGAACGGTGATCCTGGCGTGAACCATCGTGCCCTCCTCGGTGAGATCTGCCTCATTGGCCTGAACCACTGTGCGCAGAGCGCGAAGAACATCTTTCTTCGTGCCCTCCGCCGTGACGGTAAGGACATTGCTGCCGGATCCACGACTCAGGCGCTCAGGTGTATCGCATGCAATAAAATGCCCCTTGTTGATGATGAGGACCTGGTCGCAGACTTCGGAGACCTCGGACAGAATATGACTGCTCAAAATGACGGTGTGCTTCTCTCCCAGGTGGCGGATGAGCTCACGGATCTCGAGGATCTGCTTGGGATCGAGGCCGACGGTCGGCTCGTCGAGGATCAGTGTCTCCGGGTTGCCGATGAGCGCCTGGGCAAAGCCCACTCTCTGCCGAAAACCTTTGGAGAGGTTCTTGATCAGGCGGTCTTTCATATCTGTGAGCTCGAGCTCCTTCATGGCCTCTTCGACGGACGCCGCCCTCTCCTTCTTTGGAACCTTTTTCAGTTCCGCGCAGAATTTCAGATACTCCTCGATGGTCATATCCGGATAGACAGGCGGAAGCTCCGGCAGATAGCCAATGGTCTTCTTGGCTTCCTCCGGTTCTTCAAGAATGTCATGGCCGTTGATGAGGACCTCGCCGTCTGTCGGTGCAAGATAGCCGGTCATAATGTTCATGGTCGTTGATTTTCCCGCGCCGTTGGGGCCAAGGAAACCGTAGATCTGCCCGTCATCGACTTTGAAGCTCAGGTGGTCGATGGCGTAGTGATCGCCATATCTCTTGGTGAGATTTTTTACTTCGATCAAGATAAACTAACCTCCCTCTTTTTCTTATCTACCGTTAGGTACTATACCGTGCAATTGTGTCTCCTTTGTGAAAAATTCCGCACAATAATAAGGACTCGCCTTCGAAAAGGCGAGTCCTTATTGAAAAAGCATTAGTAACTGTTCAGGAGGGCACTTTTGCTTCGAGAAAAACATTCTACACTCCGTTTC
>OMTP01000236.1 GCA_900313955.1 uncultured Lachnospiraceae bacterium
CCTGCTTTTGCGGCGAAAATTACTAAGTGAAGGAAGAAGGCCTTTGTGCGAAGCGCCGAAGTGACCCACCCGTGAACAGTAACCAATATTTAGTGTAGTCGGGGCGACTGCATTGTAAGAGGTTGATTATGCGGGATAAATGTGCTATGATCTGATGTAATTTCGGAGGTAACAAAATGCAGATTTCAAGCAGATTCACGATTGCTGTGCAGGTGCTCACCTGTATTGAAGTATTGAAAGATCAGATGCCCATGAACTCAGAGACGATTGCGGGAAGTGTGGGAGTGAACCCTGTTATCATCAGGAATATTTTCCGTCAGCTGAAAAAGGCGGGACTGATCCATGTGCAGAGGGGAGGCAACGGAGGCGTTTCTCTGACAAAGCCGCTCGAGGAGATTTCCCTTCTGGATGTCTACAGGGCGGTGGACAGTGTGGAGGAGGGGGAGCTCTTCCATTTTCATGAGAATCCCAATGCCAACTGTCCGGTGGGCAGAAATATTCATCACACCATGGACGGCAGGCTGAGGGAGATTCAGGACACTATGGAAGCAAAAATGGGTTTCATGAAGCTGTCGGATATCGTCCAGGATACTGAGAAATACATTCAGGCAGAAGCCTGAGAGCTTTTCGTTTGATTGTGTCATCCGTCGCGACAGGAATGAAAAAGAGAAATTTTGCCGTCGGATGGGGAAGCGGATCAAAAACAGAGAACAGAACAATGCAGCAGATAACCAGAGCAGTCCATAATATTAGAGAGGATGGCATATGGAAAGAACACCTTTGATCTGGGCCCACCGCGGAGCAAGCGGCTGCCGCCCGGAAAATACACTGCCGGCTTTTGAGGAGGCCGCAAACGAGCATGCGGACGGTATTGAGCTCGACGTCCAGCTGACGCGCGACGGGGAGCTTGTCGTCTGCCACGACGAGAGGGTCGACCGCACATCGAGCGGCATCGGATACGTGAAGGATTTCACGCTTGCCGAACTTAAAAAACTGGATTTCTGTTACGGCAATTTAAATTATGAGGGGACAAAGATCCCGACTATGAAGGAAGTTTTTGCGTGCCTCCAGCCGACGGGGCTCACCATCAACATTGAACTCAAGACCGGCGAATTCTTCTACGAGGGTATCGAGGAGAAGATGGTGATTCTTACCCATGCCATGGGCTGGGAGAATCGAGTCATCTATTCCTCCTTCAACCACTACTCGATTAAGAACATCCAGGCACTCGACCCGGATGCGAAGACGGCCTTCCTCTACTGCGACGGCACGCTTGATATGCCCGAGTACGGGCGGGCAAACGGCGTTACCGCTCTTCATCCCTCCGGCTACAACCTCCAGTACCCCGACTTTATGAAGAAGTGTCAGGCATACGGCCTCGATGTCAACGTCTGGACGATCAACCGCGCCGAAGATATCCTGGCCTGTGCAAATGCCGGTGTCCACGCCATCATCACCAACTATCCATCCAAAGCACGTCAGGTGCTGGAAAATCAAATTCTGTAACTTAAATGCCTGCCTTGTGGAATAAGCTTTATGTATGGCATCAACCGCCCTCTGTTCTTACGAAGAAAGAACAGAGGGCGGTTTTTATGGTTCAATCTCAATGTCCACCTGATTTTCCTGCTGTTTGTAGATCCGCCGGGAAAATGGTATACTTTACTTAGTTTATAGTCAGGAGCTGGATATATGAGAAATCTGACCAAGGCGGTGATCAGGGACGCCCTCTTGAAGAGGCTCAACGAGGAGCCGCTCAGTAAAATAACGGTGAGGACGATCTGCCAGGACTGCGGCATTAATCACAATACTTTCTATTATTACTACTCGAACATCTATGCGGTGATCCGGGAGTACTTCGATGAGTATCTGGCTGATATTGAGGAGACCTATTATGAAGCCGAGGAGAGTGCGTTTTTCCGAAGCAGAGATGCTCTCCAGAACAGTTACCAAAATGCATTCTTATGGCGCGATGAGGGCATGTTTTTCCCGGAGCAAAAACGTCTTCCAAAAGAGTACGGAAAAAGAGGTTTCTTATGGCAGATAAGGCGGATTTCAAGAGGGATGCAAGAAGGCTGAGGGAGGAACTAATGGCCTCCATGGCGACCGGGATCGTGCCGGAGGGCCTTGCGGATCAGATCGTTCTCGCTAAAGCCAGGGAGGAGGAGCTGCTCGCAGCTGCCCTGCCGGAGTATCGCGCTCAGGTGATCGATCGGGAGGACCCATTCGGCTTTCATCTGTTGTCATCCTATCAAATTTAGGATAGGAAGATTTGCCAGGGCTGACCCCTATCAATTTTAGTATTAGGAAAAACGATAGGGAATTTATGATGTGAGGAGACATTGAAGGAGTAAGATGACGGAAGCGGAGAAGAAGGTGGAGGAGCAGGCGGAGGCTTTTACAGAGAAGACGCGGAAGCGATGCGTGGAGGCGCTTGAGAAGAACGAGCGCATGCTGATGCTCTTCTCGGGCGACGCGCGCCTTGCTTATGTGCCTGATGAAAAGGGAGAACATTTCAGGCTCGATCCTAAGGCAAAGAAGGTGACTGTGCCGCTTCTTTTTTTCAGCAGCTGCATGCGTCCGGGACGAGGCTCATGTGGCATCTCTATGAGACGCTTGCCCTCTATCCGGACTGGCAGAAGCACCCGGAAGCTTACCTTGCGCGCGCGGAATATTTTCGGGCGGAGACAGAGGAGCTGACGGGGCATTTTCTGGCGAAAGTGAAGCGGGAGGGGCTCAAGGAGATCACTCCTGCTGAGGTGCGGGAGATGGAGAGCGGAAAGCACATCCGCCTGCTCTTCGAGGTGACGGACGGCGCGTCCTCCTTCCCGGGATCGGCCAGGGAGGCTGTAGAGGAACTTACCCGCAGGCACGTCGAGATCCAGGCGATCGAGATCGGCTTTACGAATGACGAGGAGGCCCGCCGCATCTTTCATTTCGTCTTCGGCGACCACGGAACCTTCCTCGGAAGTAAGACATCCCGCCTGCCCCAGGAACTCATGCAGTCCGTGAAGCGGCAGATGAAGACGATCTTCTGAATATTTGTTGCCATTACCCCCAGCGAGGTGCCGATTTTGGGCACCTGCTGGGGATCGGAGCTGTTATTTCGAGAAGTGAGCCCCCAGCGAGAGGCGGATTTCGGGCACCTGCTAGGGTTCGGAGCTGTTATTTCGAGAAGTGAGCCCCCAGCGAGGTGCCGATTTCAGGCACCTGCTGGGGATCGGAGCTGTTATTTCGAGAAGTGAGCCCCCAGCGAGAGGCGGATTTCGGGCACCTGCTGGGGATCGGAGCTGCTTTTTCGAGAAGTGAGTCCCCAGCGAGGTGCCGATTTTGGCCTCTCGCTGGGGGGTGAAAGGTTTCAATCGTTCATAAGGAAGCATGAACCTGGTTGTTTTTTAGGATTTTGGGGAACCGTATCGCGAAAATGATGCAGCAGCAGGTCGCCGCAGTTGTGTCTGCAATCGCCTCCGCACGGAAGACGCCCATGACACCCATAAAATGCGGCAGAATGAGGGCCAGCGGCACCAGAAGAAAGATCTTTCTCAGGAAAGCGATGAAGACCGAAATCTTTGCCTCACCCAGAGCGACAAAGGTGTCCTGGAAAGCTCTCTGCAAGCCGAAAATGCTCATGCCGACGACAAAGGTCGGCAGGGTTTTCTGAACCGTCTCGATGAGAACTGCGTCTCGCGTGAAGATGTGTGCCCACACCGTTGGGAAGATCATCATGAGAGCGACGAGAATCACGCTGTAGACGAGATTGACAATCGCCATGATTTTGACGGCGTCCTTTACGCGCTCGTTTTTCCGCGCCCCGAAATTGTAGCTGATGACCGGCGTGCATCCCTGGGCGAATCCGTTCAGAGGGACGCCGATGAACTGCATGCAGCTCTGCTCGATGGCCAGGGCACTCACATAGATGTCGCCGTAGACCACAAGCGATCCATTCAGCACAAAACCAATGACGCTCTCCGTACTCGCCATGACAAAAGGCGAGACGCCGAGAGCCATCATCTTCCTGATGGTCGCCCCGTCCGGCCGCATTGCTTTCCTTCTGAGACGCAGGGATGCCTTGTCCGATGTAAGAAAATGCAGCACGTAGAAGGCGCTGATGGCCTGGGAGATAACCGTCGCGATCGCGGCACCTCTCACTCCCATCCCGAACACGAAAATGAAAATGGGATCAAGCACAATATTGGCCACAGCCCCGATCACCGTCGAGAACATGGACCGCCCGGCCTGCCCCTGGGCGTTGATGAACATGGTAATTCCCGTCGACACCATGACAAAAAATGTGCCGATGAGGTAAATGGACATGTAGCTCACCGCATAGCCGATTGTGTTCAGAGAGCCGCCCGTCTTCATGAGGATGGGCCGCATGAAAATGCCAATCACAGTGATGAGGCCGACGCTGAAAATAATGTCCAACATCACCCCGTTGCCCAGCATGCGCTCCGCACCCTCCCGGTCGCCCCGCCCCAGGGCCATAGAAGCCAGAGGCGCGCCGCCGCCTCCTGTAAACATAGCAAAGGCCGTGATCAGAATGATCAGGGTATTGCAGATGCCGACACCGGCAAGGGCATTGGTTCCAATGTCGGGAATATGACCGATGTAAATCCGGTCGACAATATTGTAAAGAAGGTTGACAATCTGCGCCACGACCGCCGGCATGGCCATGGACATGACCAGCCCGCCAACAGGGGCGCTTCCCATCCTCTCCTCGTAATTTTTCTCCATAGAAATTCCTCTTGAAAACGTTTTCCAAGCAGTATAACACTATGCTTCAGATTTGAAAACAGGGGAATAATGATGTATAGTGGGTAACTGTTCAGGACGGGCTCTTTGCGGAGAGAAAAACATGTCCTCAGCGGCGAA
>OMTP01000074.1 GCA_900313955.1 uncultured Lachnospiraceae bacterium
GTGAAGGAAGAAGGCCTTTGTGCGAAGCGGCGAAGTGCCCCCCGTGAACAGTAACAGGCTTTTGAGTCCATAATCATGTGGGAAGTATTAGTTAGTTATAAATTTTTCTATCAGGATCTGCAATACCGGTATTTGGAAGCCTGATCGCCACGATACATGGATATTTTCCCTTCGTCCAGCGCATGGCAGTTTCGTAGCCGACACGATTGGCCTCTTCGGGAGTTATCTCGCCTGGCTTGAAAGACTGCCTGATATGGTAAGCGATGACATTCGACTGCTTGTCATGCCCTTTTCTCTGAAAATAGACCTTTTTCTGAAGATTGAATTCTGCCTATGCAGTCTTAGAGTAGCAGGCGAAGGATGTGACGAGTTCCCCAGCCTTTGTCTTCTCCGGATTTTCAATGTAGTCCAGCCGCTCTTTGAGTGAATCTGCAGCTGTCTGCCCTTTGTTGATCTGCAGTGCCATAAGTCTTGTTGTTGCCATAGTCATTTTCCCCTTTCGAAAATATAAAAATAAGAGCGCCGCAGCAGTTTTCATTTTCTGCATGCAGCGCTCTTGCGTTGTTGGTTGTCATTTTCCATTAGAAGATAAAATCGATGATCACGTCGCACAAGTCAGCTAGGAGAGCGATGACCACGCCCGCCAGCATGTAGGCCAGGTAGAGAAGTCCACTCAGGTCTCCGAGGATCGCGGCGTTGGTGTAACTCTTTGTGAAGAGTGAGTAAAGGCCACAGCCGATCATGAATCAGAGGAGCGGACCGTCGATGTGGGCGGAGAGCCAGACGACGAAATAAAAGATCCCTTCCGCGGCTTTCAGAAGTGAGCTGTACTTCTTCTCGCTGATCTCGATCAGCTCAGCGAGGGAATCTGCCTTGTCCTCACACAGGTAGCGGCTGTCGGTCCTGGGGTAGGTAATGAGTTTCTTCTCGTAGAGGCTCTGGGCATAATCGAGGGTCTGCTGGGCGGAGTAACAATACTGCCTGTTGGCGTCTCTCTGCAGGGCTGTGAGGTCGTAGAGGAGCGGAGGACTGACCGTTTTTGACTGGCCCGTCACTTCCTCGGCTGGGATGTTTGCGTCCGCTCTCACGGCGCTCAGGAGCTCCTCGGTGGCCTCCTTTGTGTCGAGCCTTCTGCTGACTGCTGTGAAGTCTCCCATGTCAAGAGCGACCGCGTAGAAGGTCTCGGGCACAAAGCCCTGGATCTCCTTCTCCCGGTCGGCGACCATGGCCAGGGTCGGCGTCACAACGCGGCCGATGCTGAGGGTCGGTCCATACAGGCATGAAAAAGCCGGGATCCATTCATCCCGACCAGCCAGTCCGCCCGCTCGCGGCAGAGCGCCGCTTCATAGAGGGAGTCATATTCTTTTGATGGTTTCAGGTTCTCAAAACCGTCGAGGATGGCCTCATCCTCCATAGAGGAGATCCAGAGCCTCTCGAAGGGCTTTCTGCAGCCGCTCAGGAGATAGACGAGGCGGAAGATCAGCTCTCCTTCGCGGCCGGCATCGGTGGCCTCCACGAGGGACGTGACGTCCTCTCTTGCCATGAGGGCCTTGATGATTTTAAACTGCTTCGCGGTTGCCGGGATGAAGCGGTAGCGCCAGTTCTCCGGAATGATGGGGAGGTCGGCGAGGTTCCATTTCTTGTAATCCGGATCGAACTCCTCGGGCATGGCCAGCTCGATCAGATGACCGAAGCACCAGGTCACGACGTAGCCGCGGCCCTCGATGTACCCGTCGTGACTGTCGCGGGCCCCGAGGGCATGTGCCAGCGCCGTAGCGACGCTGGGCTTTTCTGTTATGACTAACTTCATTTTTATTTTTCCTCCTTTGATTGTGTTATGGTTAGTTGCTCTCTTTGGACATAAAAAAGCCACCGGACTCTTGGGATAGTCGCTCGACGGCTGGGTGAATTGGACATATTGAGTTGGAAAAAGCCCGTCCGGACTGGCTCGGGCGGGTGGGTGAATGATCTTAGTCTTCATGTGGTGCTCCCTTCAAGGCATGAAAAAAAGAGCCGATTGCTCGACTCTTAAACGGTATTATTGTGTTCTTTTAAAAATTGGTATGTGAAGAAGATTTGCAAATTCTTATTTTGTCAGATGTATGTGCTCCATTACTGCAAGTATATCCCTTTCAAAGCTCTCCGATAAATATACCTGGTTTAATTTGGCTTTCCGGTAATGTAAATATGTATCAACCGTCTGTTGAATTAGCAAATGTGTAAAAAATTGTTCCCAACTAAAATACTGACTGCTCTCGATGTAATCTTCTGGGTGATTAAGTATATCCTCTACGGCTTTTCCGTCAATTCTACCCGATTTTAAAATAATCCACTCAAATGATTCGGGCAGATAGATCCAAGTATGTTTTCGATGTTTAAGGATCGACATAACTCTTCCAATTTCAGCACCAAAGGCTGCACCATCTGCAATAATCAGTACATTGTCATCTGGAAGACTCTTGACGATCTGTTGAATCTTCGTTTTTCCTCCGGCACTGATCACCTGTGTATAGCTCTTATCTGAAATCCCCTGATAAAACTCATACCCAGAGTTCGTATCCTCTACTACCACAATATCCGGTATAATCAAGCCATCAAGTTCATAACTTCCGTAAATGCGGTAAAACTCATTATATACCGGTTTTAATCCGCCATATTTACCCGACATACGAATTCCATAAATTTCTTCAGTGCTATATGGAAGATTCGGCAGCCCCTCACGCGTCACAATCACATAGTAATTATCTGAATGCTCCACCATTCGGGCAAAATCGTCACCAAGAACAAAATCATTCCCTTCATCAATGAAAACGATACTGTCCTTATACGCATTCAACAATATCTTCCAGTCCCTTCCACTAAGGGAAACACACTGCTTATCGCAGACAATTTCCACACCGCTGTCGTCACCACGTTCATAATGTTCGCGGACCATCTCTACAAGGGTTGTCTTTCCTGTCGCGCTATCCCCCTTTAAGATAGTAATGTTTCTTCGGATCGTGAAATCAAACTTTACAGATGCATTCTGGACAACGACTCTATACTTTCCCTTCATGCAATCACCTCACAAAATCCGAAGCAATCATCACCAGTTCGGACATACGATGAACAACCGTATTCGTATTAAGGATGTGAATCGTAAATTCATCATCTCCGAAATCCATGATGTGTCGCAGATTGATCGTCACATCCTTATCGTTTGCAATTTTCAGCAGCCATTTTGCGCAGTTATCTCCACATGCAGATGCATTAAATATCCTCGACGAAACCTGATTAATCAAAATCAGAGTCTTCACTCCTCCTGACAATTCTCGAGGAGAAATTCCACCCAACACAGGGCTGTCGATAACGTGAGGGCCTAATACTTCTGAATGATCGATATCACGAATCATCTCCACAGACAATGAGTCTGTTATCCAGGCATCCTGAATCTGATTATTAAAATATGTTGCCGGATCATAAACAGCTTCTTGCATATCCCCGTAAAAAATGTGAAGCATAAACACCTCCCCAATCTTGATGCTATTAATATATCATATTCCTTATTCCTCTGCGAGAACTGACTTAACTCAGAAGCCTTCACAAGTATGAGACAATGCAGACGCTGCTTGCAGCTCCATTCATACGGGCTGGCTCGGGCGGGTGGGAGGAGGATCTTAGTCTTCATGTGCTGCTCCTTTCATGGCATGAAAAAAGAGCCGATTGCTCGACTCTTTTTGATGATCTGATTCATGTTGTAAGATTCAAGGCTATTGCTGTGATAAACTGGCAAGTTCTACTTATTCATATTCGTTAAAAGTAAACTTATCAATCTGTAGGTATGTTTTTTATGGCGCGAGATGGATAACGTAAGTTTATATTTTTTTACAGATCCATCTGCCTGAGTACACTGAAAATCCATTGCACCTCTTCCTTCAGTCAATGCAATAATATGAAATTCCGTGGTATCGTCAGTTTCACTGCTGAAATCACTTGCAAAACATTCTGATTTCGGGGTCGAAATAATTTTCCATTTATCATGGTTACCCTTAAGGAGATCCAAAATCATAACATTTCCATTTTCAACAGACGCCGAATAGATCTCCCCATCTGCGACAAATGAAGTGGGCTGGTATGGTTTATTTACCACATTCAAAATAACAATTAAGATTACGGCTAAGGCAGTTCCAAAAATGATCATGACTTTCTTTTTCACGGGATTCCCTCCTTTTTTGCTGCTGGCCTGTCGTACTTAATGATCTCATTGCTTCCCCAGATTCTCGGCACAGATCTTCCATCTCTTCTTCCAACTCGCATGATCAGAGACAAATTGATCCCGCTCCTGCTGCGTCTTGAAATACCTGCTCTCTACAGGCCTTGAGCCTTCAAATCGACGAGCAGTCCATAAAAATTCATTCATTAGAGCCGCTCCTGTGATGCAGCTTCCTGCAGATCTTTCTGTGTCCGCAGACGGAGCAATGGCTCTTCTCCGGAACACACCGGTTTCTGCAATAAAGACTGTAATGTAAGATATGGAAAATAATAAGGGAAATCGCCAGTATACCGACACCTAGCAATACATTCCTCTTTCTCGTCTGCTTGTCCATTAAATGCTCCTCCATAAACTTCAGATTGTAATTGGTAGAAAGTTCGCATAGCACTTTACAGTTGCAAAAGACAGGAAACTGT
>OMTP01000022.1 GCA_900313955.1 uncultured Lachnospiraceae bacterium
CGAAGTTCGTGGAGAACATCGTCCAGGCCATCAGCCGGGACATCCTCTGCTACGCCATGCGGACCCTCTCCCACTGCTTCATTTGCGGCCATGTCCATGATGAACTGATCATTGAATGCAGTCAGGATGTCGATTACAAGGTAATCTGCGAACAGATGGGCAGGACTCCGCCCTGGCTACCCGGGATCCAGCTCTGCGCCGATGGGTATGAGACAAAATTTTATATGAAGGACTAATGACAAAACAGCGGCCTACCGGTACATTTCCGGTAAGCCGCTGCCTGTTCTATATTGAAATATTCAGTAGTCTCTTCAACCCCTTTTTATTCTTGGGGACGTTTCTGTCGGGAGCTATACTTCTTAAATAATCTCCATATTCTCCGATTTCTATATCTTCAAGCATAGCAATGTTCAAAAGATTTTTTGCTCTCGAAGAACCTGTGTACAGCAGCCTTCTGTTTTCGGGATCCTTCAGCGACGACATAGCAGCATCCACGATAAGGATTGCCTCTGCTTCCAGTCCTTTGAACTTTCTTATTGTCGTAAACAGTACCTTCCCCGGCTCACTGTGGTATGAAAGCTCTAATCCTGAATGTTTCTTGCCTGTATCCACCCATGATTTTTCTGTGGTTTTCGCAGTCAGGATAACAATATCCGAAGGATCCAGCCCCTCCTCGGATACATGCTTTATAAAATCATCCACGATTTTATTAATCTCAGATTCTGTTGTATAGAATTTGGCCGCAGGTATCTCCCCATGAATATCGTTATATGAAACATTATCCAGCCCCATTATGCTGCATGAGGTCTTAAATACTTCTGCGGTATTTCTGCAATTTTTGTGAAGCACCAGACGGCATTCAGCATCATCTATCCATTTGGGAATCTGGTTTTTCATGATATATTGATTCCGGTCATAGAAAACGTAGAAACATCCGCCCTTTAGCTTTACCAGTTCATACAATCGATTAAGAAGTCTGTCATCTAAATCCTGACCTTCATCTACGATGATATTTGAGTATATCCAGCTGCCCTCATCAAAAACTTCCTCAAGATACTCCTCAAATTCGGCCAGCACTTCATCTATCGGAGCATCTGAATGACCCATTATTTCAAATGCCAGGGAATGAGCATTATGAAATGTCACATTGGGGATACTATTATTCCGCTTCAGTGCATCTCTAAGGAAGCTGTTAAAGCATAGGAAAAGCACTTGTTCATCCTGTGCTGCAAGCCGCCTAGCCTTTTCTACGGCAAGCACTGTTTTCCCTGTCCCTGCCAGTCCATGTATTACGGCTGTTTTCTGTTCCTCTAGGAAATCAAGAAGAGACGCTTGCTGCTTGGTAAGCTGGATATAACTTTCCTCTATCTCTTCCATCTTTGTTTTAAGCCTTGGAATCACATGGAAGTGTGGGCACAAAACCGCTACAACCTTCTGGAACTGAAGTGAATCAAGCCGTACCTGTCTGTATTTTGAAGCCCAGAAAGAAAAAGCTGCATCTACTGCCTTTTCTGCATTTCCAAGGCTGTTAAGATCAAGTGTTATTTCTCTTGGAGATTCCGGAGGCAATTCAGCCTTTTTATCTATTTCTATCGAAGGAAACCATACACCATAACACATCATTGGGAGTCTGAAATCAGTTATTCCACGATTCAGACGATCCATTATTTCAAACTGACTTTTCCTCGCCTGTACATATGGCTCAATCCTTTTTGACACACCGCTTCGCGTATTTGTCTGTATCCACTCGCCGTTCTTATATTCGATTTCTCCTGATTTTACTTCGATAACAAAGATACCTTTTGATGGATGTGCAATAACAAAATCGGCCTCGCCGATAGTCCTCTTTTCATTAACACCCACCCAACTCAAAGAATAAAAAACTGTATACTGGTCACTCAAGGACCTGAGCGCCTCATATACTTTCATTTCTCCATAACTGTTGTTAAAATCTTCCGGCTTTACGCTTGGAATAAAAACTGCCACGCCTCACCGCCTCCTATATATCAAGAGCCCTCTTTACAAGCTGCTCTGCAGTTTGTCCTGATTCTATCCCATCAACGAAGCTCTCAAATGCAGCCACCCTTGCCCTCTTCTTTTCTTCCTGATCGGCCAAGATCGTGTCCTGTAGTTCATCGGTCAACTCATTTTTTATCGTATAAAACATAGCCTTACTCGGCGCCAGTTTCATTCGGATATCACCCTTGACACATTTATCCCATAATTCAAGAGAGATCGTGTTTATATTTTTTCCGCTCTTTTTGGCAATAAGCTTCATCAACCCTGTTTTTGAAAATTTGGACAGACTATCGAGATATGCCTTTCCGGATTCTGTCACGCCTTCAAAGCACTTTATGGACTGAACACCCTTTGCAATAATTGAGATAACCCCGTAATCCATTAGCAGCGCAAATGCTGTTCTCTGCTCTTCAGTCATTGTTTCATAAGATACATGATCAAAAGCCTTTCCCTCGCCAAGCTTCCGATCATCCCACTCATTTCTCAATGAACTTTCAGTACATAATGTCTGATTTAATAGCATACGACGGCCGCGTTTTGACTGATTCGTATATAACAGATATCCATATGCCGGCTTACCATCACGGCCGCCACGGCCGACCTCCTGATAATACTGTTCGACTGTTTCAGAGATCAGATAATTTACCACAACTCTTATATCCGTTATATCAACGCCCATTCCAAAAGCGGATGTCGCAAACACGATCTTGATGCTTCCATCCATGAACCCCTGCATGACGGCATCTTTATCTCTGTCACCCATATCTGAGTCAAAATAGGCAACACCCTCATAAACGTCTTTGTATTTTTCATACAGCGTTCGTGTCGTCCCTTTATTCCCCTTCTTTCGATGAGCAAACACAAGGATCTTTTCTCCTGCATGTTCCCCTATGATCCGTTCCAGCTCGCTGTCCTTTGTTTCTTCCTTTCCATCTTTAAGGTTTATTATTTCTAGATGCAGATTCTCTCTCCAAAGCTTTTCACCCTTTATTATCTTGGAGATCCTGAACTCTTTATAAATCTGTTCCTGTTGCTTTTCATTCAAAGTGGCTGTGAGGCAGAGTACCCTCGGCCAATCAGCAGCAAAGATTCTGTCCAGAAATAGCGGAATATTCCGATACGCCGGACGAAATCCTTCACCCCACTGTGAAACGCAATGAACCTCATCCACAACGACCAGTCCGATATCATCTTTCCGCAATTTCAGCATATATTCGAGATACCCGTCGTTAGCTACTCTCTCCGGTGATGTGAAGATAAATTTGGGAAGCACTCCATTCGCCATATCCGTAATGGTGCGGAACTGTTTTCTATAATCCATTCCCGAGAAATTTACAGACTGAAGCCCCAGCGAAGTCAACTGCTTGCACTGTTGATTCATAAGAGCAACCAGTGGTGATATGACTAGTGTAGCTTTGCCCAGCGCCAATCCAGCGATTTGATAAATCAGTGACTTTCCGCCGCCGGTAGGCATAAGACACAGTACGTTTTCACCGGCAATCAGAGCGTCGATCGCCGGTTCCTGTACATCCTGAAAATTTTCAATTTTAGGAAAATATTTACGCAGTAAGTCTTTCTTATCCATAATCACCAGATTGTATTGAACTTCAACGTATCATCATTTCCGCATAAGGTAGCTATATCAGAACAGTGAACCATAGTTACATAACTAAAACTTCCCATACAAAATCCGGGAAAGATCCTTGAAAACTCAATAAAAC
>OMTP01000063.1 GCA_900313955.1 uncultured Lachnospiraceae bacterium
GGCCGCGAAGGAAATGCTTTCCGAAGGGTTCCCTGGCTGACCCGTGAACAGTAACCGCAAAACGACAGATCCCCCCGGATTTTTGGGCCGGGCTTTACTTCCTGAGGAAAATATGATAGAAAGACATGGATAGATTACAATAGGAGGCATAAGGAAATGTCATGCACGACACTTTTAGTTGGAAAAAACGCCAGCTATGATGGCTCAACGATGATTGCCAGAAATGATGACTCGGGTTCCGGCAAGTTTACAGCCAAAAAATTCACAGTGGTCAGGCCAGAGGACCAGCCACGTCACTACACATCCGTCCTGTCGGGGGTGGAAATTGACCTTCTCGATGAGCCGATGCGCTACACCTGCTGTCCCAACGTCAACATGAAAGAGGGAAGGTGGGCTGCCGCCGGCATCAATGAAGCGGACGTCACCATGACGGCGACTGAGACCATCACGTCCAATGAGCGCGTCCTGGGTGCCGATCCCCTGGTCGTGAAGACGCAAGAGCACCCTGGCGGCATCGGAGAAGAGGACATCGTGGTTCTTGTCCTGCCCTATATTCATTCGGCAAGAGAGGGCGTAGAGCGCCTGGGTTCCCTGCTTGAGACCTGCGGCACCTATGAGATGAACGGCATCGCCTTTGCGGACCACGACGAGATCTGGTGGCTCGAGACCATCGGCGGCCATCACTGGATCGCGAAGAAGGTTCCGGATGACCACTATGTCGTCATGCCCAACCAATTCGGCATCGATAAATTTGATCTCAAAGACGCCTTCGGGGAGAAGAAAAATCACCTGTGCTCACCGGACCTGATCGCCTTTCTGGATCAGTATCACCTCGCATTGAACGACGGTCCGGTCCTCAATGCCCGTTATGCCTTCGGCAGCCACTCCGACGCCGACCACTGCTACAATACGCCGCGCGCCTGGTACATGCTGCGCTATTTTAATCCCCGCACCCACATCTGGGACGGGCCGAATGCGGAGTATACCCCTTTCTCGGATGACCTGCCCTGGAGCATGGTGCCGGAGAGGAAGATCACCGTGGAGGATGTCAAGTACGTGCTGTCGTCCCATTATCAGGGAACCCCTTACGATCCCTACGAAAGACATGGGGATGCCGCCATGCGCGGTGCTTTCCGTCCGATCGGGGTCAACCGCACAAGCTTTTTGAGCCTCAGCCAGCTTCGTCCGGAGGCGAGGGCACCCTTTGCCTGCGTCGAGTGGATTGCCTTCGGCTGCAATGCCTTTAATGCTTTCGTGCCCTTCTACACCAATGTCGACAGCCTGCCCGCCTACGTCTCCGGCACCACCGACCGGGTCACCAGTGAGAACTTCTACTGGGCCAATCGCATGATCGCCGCTATGGCCGACGCCCACTTTGCGGTCTGTGAGCCCGACATCGAGCGCTATCAGATGGCCGTCGCCTCCAAGGCCTACGCCATCATGGCCAAAGCAGAAAGAGAAGTCAAAGGCGATCTCTCCGATGCCGACCAGGTTATGCTTCAGGCAAATGAGGACATCGCGGCCATGCTGAAGAAGGAGACTGACGACTGCCTGGCCAAGATCCTCTACACGTCCAGCATTCATATGAAAAATGCCTACGCCCGCGAGGACGGGTAATCCGTATACAAATGTTGTAACGATTCAGGACAGGCTCCTGAAAAAACAGGATGCGCTGCCACACTTTTATGTGTGGCAGCGCCTTTTCAGCTGTGGGCTTTGATCATGTGTTTTGGGGGACAGCCGCCTTCTTCTCCGGCCGGTTGACAATGATAATACCGGCGGAGACGAGCACAAGGGAAGTCAGTCCCACAAGGCTGAAGGCCTGGTTGCTCTCATGCAGCAGAAGAGCAGACAGGATGACGCCGATGACCGGGTTAACGAAGCCGAAGACAGCCACCCGGCTGACCGGGTTATATTTGAGCAGAAGGCTCCAGAGCGTGTAAGCGCAGGCGGAGATAAAGGCCATGTAGAGGAGGAGCAGGATGCCGTAGAACGGATGGGAGACTTCCTTGATTCCGAGCTGTCCGCCGGAGGCTCTTCCGACCAGGGCCATGACGAGGCCGCCGAATAAAAACTGCCAGCCGGAGATGATCATGGGATCTTCCTTCCTGCCTGCAATTTTGATGAAATTGGCCGCGAAGGACGACATGACCGTGGAGATGAGGACGAATCCCTCCCCCAGAAGCGAGAAGCCGAAAGCGCCCTCCGCCTGGCCCGGCAGGGGCATCTCAATCACCGCCACGCCCAGAAAGCCGACGATGCAGCCGATCACCTTGGCACGGGTCAGTTTCTCCGTGTGAAAGAGGAAGACAGCCACAAGGATGGTCAGAAAGGTATTGCTCGCCTCGATAAGAGAAGAGCTGACCCCGCTCGCGTGGGCCAGGCCGATGTAGAAGAAAAAGTACTGGCCAATGGTCTGGAAGAGCGATACGATGACGATCGGAACAATGCTTTCTTTCTTTGGCAGCGCAAAGTGTCCTGTCAAAAGACTTGCGATGAAAATGACCATGATCCCCGCGATGGCAAATCTTGTCCCCGCAAATGTGATCTGACTTGCCGTGTCCCCCGAACTTATACCAAAGAGCTGATAGCCAATTTTGATGCAGGGAAATGCGCTTCCCCACAGAAATGTAGCGATGAGCGCCATGGTCACGAGGACCGGCGTCTCTTCCCAGAAGTTCTTTTTCATACTCATCCTCCTTCAGTAAACATAGTCTGTCTCAGGCTGCCAGGATGCTTTTTCGTTCACTGGTCATCCAGGAGACCCACGGGAAAGCACTTCCTCCGTGGCCACCACTCAAAGGTACACTTCGGAAGTGCTTTCCCGAGGGCTTCCGTCGACTGACGAGTGAACAGTAGCTTTTATCAGTTACAGTTCACGGGGCACGCCGGCGCGGAGCACAAAGGCCTTCTTCCGGAGCGCATTCGATTTTCGCCGCCTGCTTTTGCGGCGAAAATTACTAAGTGAAGGAAGAAGGCCTTTGTGCGAAGCACCGAAGTGACCCACCCGTGAACAGTAACTTTTATCATACCACACAATCTACTCAGGGAAAATGCAGTTGTTCGCTGCTTTATCCATATGTTAAAATATACAGTATGTATAAAATCTACTTGTATCGTGAGCCCTTTGAAGACAGGGCTCCAGAGAGGGGGACACCTATGGGTGCATCTGTTTTTTTCAAAAATCTTGCCAAGAAGTACAACAGCACGAGCCTCATCTTAAAGATCCTCATCGGCCTTATTGTCGGCGTGGTTCTGGCCCGGATTTTCCCCAAGGCCGCCTGGATCGGAGTCCTTGGGGACGTTTTTGTCGGAGCCCTGAAGGCCATTGCTCCGATTCTGGTCTTTGTTTTGGTCATGTCCGCTTTAGCACAGGGAAGTTCTAAACTGGATAAGCGATTCGGCTACGTCATCTGGCTCTATATGCTGACGACATTTCTTGCAGGCTTTGTCGCCGTCATCGCAAGTTTTCTTTTCCCGGTAAAGATTGTCCTTCAGGACGCCGCGACAGCTGACACGATTCCGCAGGGAATCGGAGAGGTCATGAAGAATCTTCTCATGAACTGTATCTCCAATCCGATGGCATCTCTTGTCAATGCCAACTATATCGGTATTCTCTTCTGGTCGGTTCTTCTTGGCTTTGCCATGAAGCGCATAGCGTCGGACAGCACCAAAGAGATGCTGCAAAATGCTTCAGACGCAGTCTCCCAGTGTGTGCGCTGGATCATCAATATGGCTCCCTTTGGGATCATGGGACTTGTTTTCGACAACGTCTCGGAAAATGGCATGTCCATTTTCACCCAGTACGGACAGCTTCTGCTCCTTCTGGTCGGAACTATGCTCTTCGTCGCTTTCGTGATCGATCCGTTTGTTATGTTCCTGACTTTGCACAGAAACCCGTATCCTCTGGTATGGAGATGCCTCAAGAACTCCGGCATCACTGCTTTCTTCACCCGTTCCTCAGCGGCCAACATTCCTGTCAATATGGCCACCTGTGAGCGACTGGGCCTCGACAAAGATTTCTACTCTGTGTCCATTCCACTGGGATCGACCATCAACATGGATGGCGCAGCAGTCACTATATCGATCATGACCCTTGCCTGCTGCCACACCATGGGCGTACAGGTAGACTTCGCCTCTGCGATTGTCCTGTCCTTCCTGTCCGCGCTCGCAGCCTGTGGAGCGTCGGGTGTCGCCGGAGGATCACTCCTTCTTATTCCGATGGCCTGCTCTATGTTCGGAATCAGCAATGACATCGCCATGCAGGTCGTCGCTGTCGGTTTTATCGTCGGCGTCGTTCAGGATTCCGTCGAGACCTGCCTCAACTCCACGGGAGACGTGGAATTTACGGCGACGGCAGAGTACCGCCAGTGGGAAAAGGAGGGCAGGGACCTGCCTTACTTCCTGGGCGGAAAGCGCCACGTCAACATCTGAGAACTTAAAGATTACCACTGCAAAGCCAGATATGTAAATACACGGCCCGTGATCCAACACCATTTCGTTTAGAGTCCCGGAAGGATGAAAATCCTCCCGGGACTCTCTTGTGCCAGGCTGGCGGAAAAACAGCAGAATTCAGAAACTGAACTCTGCTGTCCATTCCATCGAGTGCCTGAGCATTAGATACACCAATCACTTAAAAAAGCGGATGACACCGACAACCCTGCCCAGAATCTTGACGTCGCCGTGGACAATGATCGGGTCCATGTGGTCATTCTCAGGCTGCAGACGATAATACCCATCTTCCTTATAAAATGTCTTGACTGTGGCAGAGTCATCTACCAGAGCGACGACCATTTCTCCGTTCGCTGCATTGTCCTGCTGAGCGACGATCACAGTATCGCCGTTCATGATTCCGGCATTGATCATGCTTTCTCCCTTGACCTTGAGCATGAAGATCTTCTGATTAGGAAGATACTCAGAGGGGATGGGGAAGTAATTCTCGATGCTCTGGACAGCAAGAAGGGGCTGACCGGCAGCAACAGTGCCAATGACGGGGACATTGACGACCTCGCGGCGTGCCATGTTGAAGTTGTCGTCGAGAATCTCAATTGCGCGGGGCTTTGTCGGGTCTCTCCGGATGTATCCGTTTCTCTCCAGAGTGTTGAGATGGGAGTGGACGGACGACGTGGATTTGAGATTTACAGCCTCACAGATATCCCTGACTGAGGGCGGATATCCCTTGTTGAGAATCTCGCTCTTGATGAATTCCAGAATTTCCCTCTGTTTCGGGGTGATATTACCATATGCCATATATGTTCCTCCTGTTCATGAGCGAAGTACTTTCGCGGAAATTATTCAGGAGGGCCTCCTTGCTTCGTGCAAACCACGTCCTCGGCTGAAAAAGAAGGCCAGAGGAGTGACGAAGGTCCGCTCGGAAGGATAATTCGCCGCTGAGGACGTGTTTTTCACTCCGCAGGAGCCTTACCCGAATAGTTTCCTTTCGCGTACTCTTTTTTGTGCTTCTATCATATCACATCCTTTTGAAAAAATCAAACAGATATTCGAAAAATATATTCGAAAAATATGTTCGCGATTTTTCTTGACAAACGAAGATTCGAGACGTATACTTTGCGTATCAAATCAAAACACGTGTTCCGAAACATTGTTCCAAAAATTCGTTTTGTTGATGTGGTATTTATTCGGTGCTCAGCAAAAGCAGCTGAGAAGGAGGTCGTCGTTATGTCAGAAAGAGTCCACAATCTACCATCTTATGATCCATACCTTGCGGAGACACGCAAGGATCAGGGGATCGACATCGCAGCCTATGGATATTCTTTTGAGAGCCGTCGCCCCAGAAGCGCAGTATCGGAGCCGAGAAGACGTTCTGCTGCCAGAAGAAAAGAACACAGAGCGAACATTCTGCTAGCTGTCCTCCTTGCAGTCGTCATCGGACTTACGGGTTTTGTTCTCGGAATGAGGCTGAGCGAGAAGATCGCTGCTGCCGGAGCAGAGAACACAATATCGTACGAGTCTGTTCTGATTCATGATGGAGATACCCTGGAATCAATTGCAAAAGAGAAGAGAAGTGCAGGTGCACCTGGGCTCAGAGCCTATGTAAAAGAGATCGCCAAAGTCAATGGAATTGACGAGAGTAGTATCCATACGGGCAATTATCTGATCGTACCGATCTACCCCTAAGTTTTCCTCACGAGTGAATTTTAAACTACCTCCTCTTCGCAATAGACTTTTTGCAAAGAGGAGGTAGTTTTTAAGTATGCATTTATGAATTCATATGTGCAATTTTATCTCCACAAGTATTGCAATGCACCTGTAAGCTCGTCAGCCTACAGGTGCCCCGTAAACGTTACTGTTCACGGGGCACCCCGGCGCGGAGCACAAAGGCCTTCTTCCGGAGCGCATTCGA
>OMTP01000062.1 GCA_900313955.1 uncultured Lachnospiraceae bacterium
TGTCCTTGCGAGCGAACCTTCGTCATCGATCAGACCTTCTTTTGAGCCGAGGAGGAAATGTTTTTCTCGAAGCAAAAGTGCCCTCCTGAACAGTTACGCTAATTTTTATTGATGAATTCACTGGCATTTGACCGACGAAGAATCGGGCCTGGTCGAGCCATTGCCCATGATCTGAGATGACGCAGACTTCTTAATGATAGAAAAACAGACTCTGTCACTGTCACTGAATATTTATTATATCATTCGCATAAACGAAAAGCAATAAAATGACAGTATAAAGCCTCCTTCATAGATGGGTTAGGTTACAGTTCACGGGTGGGTCACAATGTCGCTCCACAAAAAGACCTTCCATCCGGACTTAGTAAATTTGCGCGCAAAAGCGGGCGCGCAAATTCGAATGCGCCCTGATGGAAGGTCTTTTTGCTACGCACCGGGGTGCCCCGTGAACTGTAACGGCAAAAAGTGGCCATCCCGCGGGATAAACGGGATGACCACTCTATGGGAAGAATGTGTTACATTGCTGTCTTTATCACTTACTCTGATGCTGTGGAGCTGGCCTCATCGGTGTTGCCATCGAAGAGCGGCATGCTGTCTTCGACCATACCATCCTTGTCGTAAACAACCTCATAGGCGACGTCGCCTTCGTTCGTAGTAAAATCCAGGACAATTGTGATGCCGCTGATTCCGGATGCATCTTCGACTTGCTTAACCATACTCGGCATCGTCTCATCGGTCGCTGAAGCTTCGGAGACTTGATCGAGAGCCTCTTCGGTGATTTCCGCTGCATCTTTGTTGAGCGAAGAAGTCATCGTGATCTCGTTGTCCTTGACAGAAGACTCCATACTATCGGGAGTGATCTGGCTGAGTGTATCCGTATGCTTATCGCAGTATTCCTCAAATGTCTTCGGCTTGCTGCCGCATGCCGTCATCATGCTTACACATAAAGCTACAGTTGCTGCCAGTGCTGTGATTCTCTTGATCTTCATTGTTTTTTCCTTCCTTTAAAAATTAATTTGATAAGTTTCAATTACAGGCCCATGCCATCAATGACTTCCGCGACATGGTCGACGGCTTTCTCGCACTGCTTCTCAGGTCCGCCCAGGACACTATGCATGCCGGCAAAGCCAAAAGTCACTGCATTCAGCAGGTCATCCTTAGCCATATTCTTAACAGCCTCTTTGACGCCGACAATGATTGTGCTGCGCTGAACAGTGAAAACACCTTTTTTATTCTGGGTGATCCAGACCTGATTGTTGCGGTCGATCTTAGGGAAATAAATGACGTTGTTCTCCTTGAATAAGGGTGAACTCTTTCCTACCTGAGGAACGCCTGCTTCTCCGAAATCAACATCTTTGATCTTCTCAAAGAGACCATCGATATCGTACTGGCCGCTCAGCTTCAGCTTTACCATCTTCACACCAAATGCCATGATTTAACCTCCTTACTTTTATATGATGTAAAATTCAGCCAATATGTGTGAAACATCGACTTAATTTTACAGATATCATATACTGTCAGGAAAATGTAGGAAACTCCCCAAAAGGGTAGTTTGGGTAGTTATTATTTTTTCGCAAAGCATTTATGTTGTAAGAACGATGAAAATGAAATCTGTAACTACCCGACTGAGGAGTATGCAAGAACAGGTTCATTCTATATAAATATAAGATAACGGTTCAGGACTTGTTTTCACGAAGCAGGGATGCCCTCCTGAATAGTTACAGTAACTAATCAAGCAAATAAGGAGTGAATATCTATGAGTGAATGGAAAAGATCAGCCATAAAGGCAGATGGAAAAGCGGCAATGAAGCGGAGCTACTGGCCCTATGTGGTCGTGTCTCTTATTCTTGCATTTATTACAGGCGGTGGAGCAGGATTAAATGCCGGGTCCCAAGCTGCAGATCGTGGAGATGCAGGCAGCGCATGGGCGGATATAGAGAGCATCTTCACTGATACGGAAACCGACTGGGCGATTGTGGCAGCCACCCTGCTTGCGATCGGCGCGGTTGCCGTAATCATGGGAATCGTATCGGTCGCCCTCAGAATATTCGCCTTCAATCCCCTGGAGGTAGGGTGCCGGAGCTTCTTCATCCTCGGCCGCAGTGCAAAGACGAGTGTTGAGCAGGTCGGTGCGGGTTTCACCGGAAATTACTGGAACGTCGTGAAGATTCAGTTCTTCCGGGCCCTCTTCACCTTCTTCTGGTCGCTTCTTTTTGTCATTCCCGGGATCGTCAAGAGCTATGAATACCGCATGATCCCCTATATTCTGGCGGACAATCCCAATCTCAGTCAGAGGGAAGCCTTCCGGCTGTCGCGGGAAATGATGAAGGGCCAGAAGTGGAAGACATTTGTGTTTGATCTCAGTTTCATAGGCTGGGCACTGCTCGGCCTTCTGACCTTTGGCATCCTCTATGTCTTCTATCTGCATCCCTACTACAATGCGTCATGTGCAGAACTCTATGTGGCTCTCCGGGACAGGACGCCGGTTCTTCCGGATGCAGCGCCCCACTCTATTTGACCGCCCTTAGCATAAAGCAGTTCGTCCCCTCTTTGGTGCCTGACACCAAAGAGGGGACGAACTGCTTTTTTTCAACAACCATTTTCTTGTTACAGTTCACGGGTCACCCCGGCGCGGAGCACAAAGGCCTTCTTCCGGAG
>OMTP01000312.1 GCA_900313955.1 uncultured Lachnospiraceae bacterium
AAGATCAAGAAGAGCAACAGAATAAGGAACAAGAATAATTTGTTTTAGGAGGGATCGGGGCTTGGCACTCCTCCTGAGGACAGTAAATGTCAGGGGTCTTTCTACCATGACCCTTTAGGAGCGCCTTCACCAGTGCTTGACAAAGGCACCAGGCAGAAGATGTCTCAACTACCGATTCCGAGGCTATCGGAACCATCCCTGCTATTATTTATCACTGAAAATGACTATTATCAGCGGTTTCATTCTTTGTTTCCTCATCCTTCCTCTTTCGTTTCTCAATGACCTTCATGTCATAAGCCCGGTCGCCGCGCTTCATATTCCTCATATAGAAAGTGAACAGCACGATGAAAAGTGCTCCGATTCCGACGCGGATCCAGGACCGCTCGTCCATGATCTTCGTTGCGGTATTCGTTGTCTCTTTCTCCTTCTCCTTAGCTTCCTCATAAGGAATACGACTTCCACGGACAAGAAGACGGTGAGAGTTGACACCATACGGAGTGCATGTGAGAAGTGTGACCAAATCTTTATCGGGCTCCAGCGTAAGTCCAGACGTGTCTTCCGGGAGACAGACAGTGATCTTGTCGACCTCGTAGGCCAAAGTTTTATCGAGGATGTGCAGGTAGAACACATCCCCCTCGCCAAGCTGATCCAGGTCAGTAAAGAGCCTTGCGTTTGCAAGGCCACGGTGAGCTGCCAAGACAGCATGCGTCCCTGTCCCACCGATGGGCAGAGAAGTACCCTCGACATGGCCGCACCCCTGCGACAGCGCCTCTTCACCGATACCGTGGTATATGGCCAGGTTAACGGAGATCTTTGGGATCTCAAGCGATCCCATGATTTCGTTTCCATCAGGATCGAGCAGCTGATCATACGGATGCTTGAGAATATATTTCTCAGACTGAGTGAAAGCATCTTTGATGTAGTTCGTTGTATGTTGCTTATTGTAGTCCTCCGCCGCCGACCAGATGGCGTCGATCTTCGACGTGTCCAGCTTATCAACGCGCGCAACATAGTGGGACATAATCTCGTCTTGTACATGCTGGTTCCACAGGTTGCTGATCACGGGATACAGGAACATGATCAGCCCCGCCAGGAATAAAAGCGTTATTAAGGTGTACTTAACGCGGTGGGGGGGGAGGGAGTAGGGGTCTTTTGGTTTTTTCTTGTGCATGAATGGAATCGTCCTTATAGGTAAAACGGGGTTACTCGGTTACTGATTATTCAAATTCTTTTTGATGACATCCAATATTGCTTGATACGGAATGGTCTGTATATCAAACAGAATAGAAATGCAGTAAGATTTTTAGATAAAGACCATCGTTTTAGAGGCACTACCGTTATCTCTTATACTTTGCCGATCACCAATAATAAAGTGAATCGGATATCTAATTACAGCACTGGAATTGATATCTGGATCATCTTTTAGTTCACAAGTAGATTGAACGAGGTAAACACCTTCCTCTAATGCAATCTTATTTGGCTTCTCTTTTTTAAGCCGGATTGCCTTTGGTAAAGAACATTCTTCTTTGGAGTCATCATCTTTTGGAAACAATATATCTTTCTTAAGTTTCCAGAGAATTTCCTGTAATCGCTTTCGATTTATCGGATAATTCATCTTCTCATTTGAGATATCCCAATCATCGAACAGATTCTCTACGACCGCTTGTTTTTCACAAGACGACATTTGAGGATAGAATAACCGCATATAGCTGACATCGAAACAATATGGCTTGTCTGGATCTAAATGCTTGGGCAAAAGAACTTCCATTGAATCTCCAAATAGTTGATCCCGCTTTTCTTTATTCACGCAGACAAGGATCTGAAATGTAGATTTCTTATCTTTAAAATCCATGCGATATGCATAACAATCTTTCCGGGCATAGGAATTCAATCCAATGAATAGATTGGTCCCATGCTTTTTCATGTACCTGTCTACGATTGGTTTCCCCTTCTTTGTTGATAAAATAATAGTGAAAATGGCAAAGCCCAAAAAAGCTATAAGAAAAATCCCATAAGCCACATATAAATGTCTTTTTAAATCACTATATTGTTGAACTAACTCATCTAATGCTGTTGTGAGGGTTGTAATTGGGAACAACATCCAAATCAAATCAAATGATTGTCCGTGGTTCATGTTTCTATATCGAAAGCCATTTAAGGCGAAAGCAATTAAGTCATGAAACCATGTGTCGCACCAGATAAATCCCGCAAATGTATTTGAAAGGCAAAATGTTGCATATGCCATATAGACGTTTTCAGTGTTATAGTCATTAGGATCGTGTAATCTGAAAATCAGATTGGTAAAAAGAATAAAGAAGTTGAAAAATAGTGAAGCAAATAAGCCTTTGAGTAAGTCATTGTTTTCATCAATTTCTTCTTTGGTAAAATCATAATCTTGTTTGAAAATTTTATAGATGCATGACTCCCATCTGCCGTAATCAGGGAGCATATAAGTTCTTCTTGCGAAAAGCCAAGTGAAAAATGCAACTACCAAACATATAATCCAGTAAAAGGAGCGGATGACTAATCCTGCAAGCAATGGAAAGAAAGCGATCCAAACAGTGCTCTGCATAGTAGGGACCACAGATTCTTTTTGCAGACGAAAGAGTAAGGATTTTATTGCGTCAAAAGAAATTGATGTTAGCTTTTGGATATTTGAGATCTCTTTCTCCAACTGTGCATTAGAGTAGGAAAAATCAGAATACATAAAAATTTTAATATATAAATAGGCTCCAAAACAGCCACAAATAGTAAAAGCCAAGATTCCCCATGCCTGATTAGCTACATTAAGGGTAGGCGTTCTTTTTTGTTTAGACTTTATGGTTTTTGAATCATGCTCTGCCGTATTTGCCCCATTAACGGTAGTATTTTGTGTTACTTCATCAGTCGCTGCTTTTGCAGCCTCTCTTACGTCATCATAATATTGATCTCTTACACCTCTCAGCATTCTATAGAGTAATGCAACAAATAGAGCCAACGAGATCAGGGCTACAGCAAGCGGATTTAGTCCAAATGCTTTTAACATGAAAATCCCCCCTTAGAGAAACATTCACAGCAAAGTAATCCCGCATCAAGAGGTGAGCTCTCAATGCGGGATTGCGTATTAACCTTTTAGGCTTATCGTCAAGCTCACTCAAGGTTAATCTTATTCTTGTAACAAACTCAAAAGATTGATACGAAAAGCCTCGATGATTACTCCTCAACTTCCTTCTTTCTCTTGGAAGCTGCCATAACAGAGATCATGATCGCGATACCAGCGATGGTGATGATCAGAGCAGAGCGAGCACCTGTTGCAGGAAGTCCTGAGGTCGGAGTGTTCGTCACGCTGAAAACTGCATTATTGACATCTGCAACCTTGGTCTTGCCATCGTCACCATTCTTGAGAACCGTCTTCAATGAGCTGTATTCAGCAGTAGTATCGTTCGTGTTATCTGTGTCAGCATCATTGTGAGCAGTGACTGTGTAGGATGTAAGAGTTCCGTCTGCTCCATAGGTCGGTTTAACTGTGATTGTATAGGTTGATGTATCCTTTGTATAACCAGCCGGAGCAGTCTCCTCTTTTAATGTATAAGTTCCTTCATCCAGATGCTGGAACAGGACAGAACCATCAGAGCCAGATGTCTGGTTATCAAATGTAGTGGATCCCTTATCTGTCGGTGTTGTATCAGAATCAATTCTTCTCAGAGAGAATGTAGCTCCTGCAAGTGCCTCACCATTTGTTTTAACCTTCTTAATGACGAGCGGGAAGGAGTACTCATTGACTGTATCATCGTCATGTGTTGTGCTGCCATACACATCGTTGGTGTAGTTGATGTGAGCCGTATCGGTGTTGGCATCAAATTCCTGATCTGCAGCGCTTGTAAGTGTAGAGTAGTAGGTAACTGTTACAGGCTGGCCTACATGGTCTTTGATGAACTGAGATGTGAAGGAAATCTTGAAGTCGATACCATCTCCTGTGACAACATAAGGATTCTTATCTTTATCATCACCGGTGTTTGCTTTGAATTCACCAGTTGTGTAGGTGTAGTTAGCGTTATTATCACCTGCCTCAACTACAGTGTCGTTTACCTTAACGACCATCTTATGCGCATCATCTGTGCATGGCGCAGAGAACTTACCATCCTCCTGATCATCCATGAGGTCATAGGTCAGAGTCAGACCACTCTTGTTCTTATAATCAGCTGTGTAATTCGGGATCTGAGATGTGATGGTGAACTTTGCATAGTCGCCAACCTGGAGGTCATCGGCATCTGCCTCTTTTGCCGAACCATCGGTGCTTCCCTGAGAGACGCCATCCGGGTTGGTGATCTTCTTGGTTACTGTGATATCAGTGTACTTTGTGCCTTCTGTTGCAGTAACGCTATCTGCGATCAACTGATCGACAGCAACTGCCGGCTGGGCAGGGGTGGTTTCAGTAGCTTCTTTAGCTTCATGCGCATCACTTGCTGTAGCATAGTGAGCAGATACAAGCATCGGGCTGTAAATTCTCTTTGCTTCGTTCTCATTTGCAATGACGATGATGTAAGAGCCTGCAGGAAGATTAAGGGTCGCGGTTTCGCCAGTAACTTCTAATCCCGTTGCAGGATCTGCAGCATTAGGTGTAGTGCTGATTTCTGTATTATTGTATTTTGCCCAACCAGTGTAATCTGTCTGAGAAGCTGCGTTCAGAATAGTTGTTGCAGCGGAAGTGAGCTTCGTCATATTCACTGTCGTGTTGCTGAAGTTGTCAGATGTAACAGTTGTAGAAGCATCGCTTCCCGTAAAAATTCGAGCCATTGTAGTGTTGACAAAGCTGTACGCCGGGCTGGAAAGCTGCGGTGTCGTATCAGATGTCCAGTTCGCCTTAACAACCTGATAAGCGTAGATCTTTTTCGTCTTACCCTTCTCAAGCCCACCAATAGTAACATTGACAGTGTCTGTTGGAGCCTTTGTGGTTCCACTCTGTGGGTTAGCCATCGCCGTGATCGCTGTAAGATTGACGGCGGATACTACAGGTGTTGCTGCCATGGCTCCGGCCATGATCAGTGCTGCCATTTTC